>CAJOMW010000037.1 GCA_905235695.1 uncultured Clostridia bacterium
AGTGAGGAGTTAGTAGTTAGGAGTTAAGGAACAAAAATCAAAGATTTTTGCTTCAAAGCACTGACAAACCACCTGCGCAGAATAGAGTTCGTCAAAATAACGAAGGCAAAAAGAAAAATAAAGGTAATTTCAAATGAAAACCTTCCTTTTTCTGTTTTAATTCAGATAGTTACTCTCGTACCTTTGTGCATTCTGACGGCGTTGGCTTTGAAAGGAAACTTTGTCAGCAGTCTGGAACAAAAATCAAAGATTTTTGCTTTGAATTTAATTATTTGCTTAATCCGAATTTATATTGAAGATTTTTGCTTGCAAAAATCAACATCAACTCCTCACTCCTAACTCCTAACTCCTCACTGAAAAGGGTGTTATAATGGGCTTTTTTGACAGACTTAAAGAAGGACTTAAAAAGACAAAGGACTCCGTGTTCGGGCAGGTCAACAATATATTCAAAAGCTTCGTCAAGGTGGACGAAGATATGCTTGAGGAGCTTGAAGATGTTCTTATCGCATCGGATATAGGCGTTGCCGTAACGGAGCAGGTAATAGAAAAACTGCGCGAAAGCATAAAGGAAAAGCGCATAAGCGAGCCGGAGGACGCAAGGCAAGAGCTTATCGGCATACTCGAAGAGACGATAGGCGAAAACGAGAGTCTTAATATAAACACCTCCCCTTCCGTAATACTCGTCATAGGCGTAAACGGAGTCGGAAAGACTACGTCAATAGCAAAAATCGCAAATCTTCTGAAGAATCAGGGCAAATCCGTTGCGCTTGCGGCGGCCGATACCTTCAGAGCCGCTGCGATAGACCAGCTCGAAATATGGGCTGAGCGCGTCGGCGTTCCGATAATAAAGCACTCGGAGGGCTCAGACCCGGCGGCGGTCGTTTTTGATGCGGCAAGCTACGTCAAGAGCCACAACATCGACGTTCTCATTGTCGATACCGCAGGCAGGCTCCACATAAAGAAAAATCTTATGGACGAGCTTGCAAAGATAGGCAGAGTGCTCGACAGAGAGCTTCCCGGTTCCGACCGTGAAACGCTCCTCGTGCTCGACGCCGTTACCGGTCAGAACGCCATTAGCCAGGCGAAAGAGTTTACAAAAACCTCGGATATAACGGGAATAATCCTCACCAAGCTCGACGGCACCGCTAAAGGCGGCATCATCATATCCGTCAAGAGCGAGCTCGGCATACCCGTAAAGTTTATAGGCGTCGGCGAGCAGATGGACGACCTCCAGCCGTTCGACAGGGAGCAGTTTGTTACCGCTCTGTTCAATGAGTGAGAGAGGTGTGAAAATGAAGATAATAGTTGCCTCAAAAAACGCCCACAAGGTAAGGGAGCTCAGAGAGCTTATAGATATTGACGGAATAGAGCTTGTGAGCCTCGCCGACATGGGGTTTGACGGCGAAATAGAGGAAGACGGAAGCACCTTTGAAGAAAACGCATACATCAAGGCAAAGACGGTGTGCGACAGATACTCCGTTCCCTCGATAGCGGACGACTCGGGGCTGTGCGTCGACAAGCTCGGCGGCGCACCCGGAATATACTCGGCGAGATATGCGTCTTGTGATGGGCACAATTCGAGCGACACGGAAAATGTGAAAAAGCTGCTGCTCGAGCTTTCGGGAGTACCTTCGGAGGAGCGCACGGCTCGCTTTATGTGTGCGATGAGCTGCGTTTTCCCGGACGGGCGGAAGATATCCGTCGTCGGCTCGTGCGAAGGGCGCATAACCGATGAGATTAGGGGCAATGGCGGATTCGGATATGACCCTGTGTTCTTCTACGAGCCGTTCGGAAAGACCTTTGGCGAGGTCTCGGAGGAAGAAAAGAACTCAGTAAGCCACAGATATAATGCCGTAAAACTCCTCAAAGAGGAACTTTTAAAGGCAATTTGACGTCTTAGTATATGCGCGGCGGGAAAATTTTCCTGCCCGAAAAATCACATTGAAAAGGAAAGATAATTTAATGTCAGCACAGAATTTAACTTCAAAAGACAGGGCGTATCTGCGGTCGATGGCAAACACCGTCGAGCCGATATTCCAGTTTGGCAAGGGCGGAATGTCCGAGAACTTCATAAGGCAGGTAGACGACGCTCTCGAAGCTCGTGAGCTCATAAAGATAAGCATTCTCGAAACCGCCGAGGGCACGCCAAAAGAGATAGCTTCGGAAATATGCGAAAAGGCGCACTGCCAGAGCGTGCAGATAATCGGGAGAAAGATAGTCTTATACCGTCAGGCGCGCGACAAGGACAAGCGCAGGATAGTCCTGCCAAAATAAGCATGGATATAGGACTTTTCGGCGGCACGTTCGATCCGCCGCATATAGGGCACATAAATCTCGCAAGGCGCTTTTACGCAAAGTCTCGCTCCGACCTTCTCATAGTGATGCCGGCAAATATTCCGCCGCACAAGGCGTCCTCCGCAACTCCTGCGGCAATGCGCCTTGAAATGACACGTCTCGCCTGTCTTTCGCTCGGCGAGGAGGGAATAAACTACACAGTCAGTGACTATGAGATAAACAGGAGCGACAAGAGCTACACGTATCTTACGGTAAAGTATCTGAGAGAGAAATACCGCCCGGAAGTGATAAATCTCTGCGTAGGCAGCGATATGCTCTTCTCCTTCGACACATGGAAATGCGCCGAGGAGATACTGGCTTCATGCCGCATATTTTCCCTCGCACGCGAGGAAGGCGAATATGATGAAATGTGCCGAAAAGCCAAGTATTTCAATGACAATTACGGCGCAGACGTGCACATTATGAAGGGTTCTCCGGTGGTCGCTTCGAGCACGGATATAAGGAACGGCGGCGAGATGGAGAAGCTTACGGAAAAGAGAGTTTACGAATATATAAAGTCTCACGGACTTTACGAATAAACCGAGAGAAAAATGACAATGAATAAAGAGAGTATAAATGCATTTGACCACGAGCCGACGTCCCCCGAGCTGCTTTGCAGAATCAGGAGTGAAATACCGTCTTTTCTCACCGAAAAACGTCTTTCTCACACGCTTTTTGTAGAAAAAGAGGCTTTAACTCTTGCGAAGTACTGCTTTTTGGTGTATAATGTTCCGGAGGAGTACTCAAGAGACGTCAGTGCGGCGGCACTTTTGCACGATATTACAAAAAAGCTGACGCTCGGCGAGCAGCTCACGCTGGTCGAAAAGTACGGCATAGAAGCAGTCGGGCATCAGAGGAAATCCGTCGAGCTTCTCCACTCCAAGACGGCGGCCTTCCTTGCAAAAGACAGGTACGGCATAAATGACGTCGTGTTTTCAGCCGTATACAACCACACTACCGGCAAGGAAAACATGAATCTTATCGACAAGATAATCTTTCTCGCAGATTACATTGAGCCGTCGAGAAAGCACGAAAACTGCATACAGACGCGGGAATTTTTCTATGCAAATGCTGTACCTTGCGATATCAGTGCGATTTGCGCCCTTGACAAAGCGATAATAAAAAGCTTAGACGGCACAATTTCCCACCTTATCGAAAAGGGTGCGGCGATAGACGTATCTACCGTTCTCGCAAGGAACTATATGCTAAGCGCATCGGAAGAAAAGGAATTTGAACATGGCAAAGAGAAATAAATTTGAAAATACAAGCGAAATAAAGCTCAGACGAATGAAGAAAAAGGGATTTTCCGCATGGCAGAAGTTCTTTATAGGGCTTGCCGTGGTTTTATGTGTTATATTCGTAGCGGCAATGGGTGTATTTGCCTATTACAAATACATACACAAGCCGATAGGGATAAACGATGACACCGTAAGCGATTTCGGAAAGATAATTACCGACGAAAACGGCAATATAATCATCGTCGACGAAAACAACAACGTTCTCAGCATGAGCGGAGATGAGTACAACTTTCTCGTTATCGGCTGTGACAGAGGCGAGTGGCTTACGGACGTCATAATGATCGTAAATTACGATGTAAAGAATAACTCTCTCGCAATAATGCAGATACCCCGCGATACATACGTCACCGTATCAAGCACCCTCATTCTCGACAACGGGAAGATATCTGCGGAAAACTTCCTGCCTAAAAACGGCTACGGCTGCAAGATAAACTCCGCATTCTCACACGGCGCAAAGCTCGCCCTCACAGAGCTGAATAATCTCACCTCAAGCGCCGGCGGCGAGAGCGACGACAAGAAGATAGCAGAGTTATGCTCACAGTCCGTCCTCGATATCGACGCAGCCACGCTGAAGAGCTATATGAACGCAAAGAGCAGCAGTGAAAAAAACGATATAGCAAACGATATCAGATTCAATTTTGCGGTGAAGTATCTGAGAGCTCTTATATCTCGCTCGTTCGGAACGCCTATCGACTTTTACGCACAGGTAAACCTTGACGGCTTTGTCAATATAGTAGACGCCGTCGGCGGAGTTGACGTGTACGTTCAGCAGAATATGGACTATGACGATCCCTACCAAAATCTGCACATACACATAAAGCAAGGTCAGCAGCACCTCAACGGCAAGGACGCGGAGGGCTTCATCAGATTTAGGTACGGCTACGCCGCTGCCGACATTGCCCGAATAGATGCGCAGAAGATATTCATGACTGAATTCATAAAGAAGGTAGTCAGCCTTGAAGGTATAAAGAATATCAACACGCTGATAAAGGAGATAAACAACAATCTGAAAACGGATATCTCCTTATCGAATGCAATGTACTTTGCGACGAACGCACTCGATATAGACTTTTCAAAGATAGTCATGCTCACCATGCCCGGCTCACCTCTTTACAAGGACGGCGTTTCGTACTACTCGGTCGATAAGAAGACGCTTATTGAATACGTCAACACCTACCTCAACAAGTTCAACGAGCCGCTTGAAGAAGAAAACTTCCTTGCCTACGAGATAGGCTCAGGCAACATCGTCACCGCGCCTCTCACCGCAGAAGAAATATCTCAGAATCAGCCGAAGCTCGGCTTTATAAGCCGCAGCAGCGGCGGAGGTTCTTCTTCTCCGTCCAAGAGCAATGGAGGTTCTGTCTCCGGCGGAGGAAGCGACACTGCTAATCAGCCCACTCCATCGGATGGAGAAAAAGCCGACGGCAGCGAGCCTGATGCAGAAATAACTGACGACAATGCGCCTGATTCGGAAATAAGTGACAACTATGTGCTTATCCCGGAGATAAGCGGCGAAAACGAGCCTGACGCAGAGATAAGCGGCGGAAGCGAATCCGGCGGCGGCTATTATGAACAGCCGTATTACGACACAAACGGCGAAGACGTACCTTTTGGTGACGAAGGCGGAGAAGGCACAATATACGCTCCGACACCGGTATATGAGTATGAACCCGACAGTGTTTATCAGGCAGAAGAAGCCGAAGAAGCGGCGTAAAATAAAAGACAGGAGAATACTATGATAACAAACGATCAGGAAAAGATAAAAGAACTCGCTATTGATATAGCTAAAATACTCGACAAAAAGAAGGCGTACGACGTCAAGATACTCAAAGTCAACGACAAGACGGTCATTGCGGACTATTTCGTAATTGCCGGCGGTACGTCAAGGACTCAGGTAAACGCCCTTGCGGACGAAGTAGAGTACAAGATAAACGAAGAAAAGGGCATAAAGCCCTCAAACATAGAGGGCAGAGGCCTCGGAAACTGGATATTGCTCGATTACGACAGCGTTATCGTTCACGTCTTCAACCCGCAGTCGAGGGACTTTTACAACCTCGAAAAGCTCTGGGCAGAAGCGGAGCCGGTCGAATTTGAGGCAACGGAAAACTGATAATATTATATTTATATAACGGCTTTCGGATAAGCACAGAAAGGAACAGACCTAAAAATGAAATACGAGTTTTCACAAATTGAAAAGAAGTGGCAGGACGTCTGGGAAAAGGAGGGCGCATTCCACGCAAAGAACGACTACTCCCTCCCAAAATACTACGCTCTCGTGGAGTTCCCCTACCCCTCAGGGCAGGGACTGCACGTAGGACACCCCAGATCCTACACAGCGCTTGACATCGTTGCAAGAAAGAAGAGAATGCAGGGCTACAACGTAATGTACCCCATGGGCTGGGATGCATTCGGACTTCCTACGGAGAATTATGCGATAAAGAACAAAATTCATCCGAAAATAGTAACCGCAAACAACATTGCGCGCTTCAAGAGCCAGCTTCAGTCGCTCGGACTTTCGTTTGACTGGTCGAGAGAGATAAACACCACCGACGAAAAGTACTACAAGTGGACGCAGTGGATATTCATTCAGCTCTTCAACAAGGGACTCGCCTACAAGACCAAGATGGCGGTCAACTGGTGTACCTCCTGCAAGTGCGTACTTGCAAACGAGGAGGTCGTAAACGGCGTCTGCGAGAGATGCGGAAGCGATGTTATACGCCGCGAGAAGAGCCAGTGGATGCTGAAGATAACGGAATATGCGCAGAGACTTATAGATGACCTCGATCTCGTAGACTTTATAGAAAGAGTAAATGTTCAGCAGAAGAACTGGATAGGCAGATCAGAGGGTGCGGAGGTAGATTTTGAGACCACGTGCGGCGAAAAGCTGCGTGTATACACCACACGTCCCGACACGCTCTTTGGCGCTACCTACATGGTAATTGCGCCCGAGCATCCGTTCATAGAAAAGCACGAAGCCGAAATAACCAACCTCGACGATATAAACGCCTACAAGGCGGAGGCGGCGAGAAAGAGCGATTTTGAGCGCACGGAGCTTGCCGACAAGAAGGAAAAGACCGGCGTTGAGCTCAAGGGCATACGGGCAATAAACCCCGTAAACGGCAAGGAAATACCGATATTCATATCCGATTACGTCCTCATCACCTACGGAACCGGTGCCATAATGGCAGTTCCGGCTCACGACACGCGCGACTGGGATTTCGCAAAGAAATTTGATCTGCCGATAATCGAAGTCGTTGCCGGCGGAGATGTTCAGAACGAGGCGTTCACGGACGTGTCTACCGGAAAGCTCGTAAATTCAGAATTTCTTGACGGACTTGAAGTGGCAGAGGCAAAGAAGAAGATAATCGAATGGCTCACGGCAAACGGCAAGGGCGAAAAGAAGGTAAACTACAAGCTCCGCGACTGGGTATTCTCCCGTCAGCGCTACTGGGGCGAGCCGATACCGCTCGTTCACTGTGAAAAGTGCGGCTGGGTAGCCATTCCCGAAGAGGAGCTTCCTCTCACGCTTCCCGAAGTATCTACTTATGAGCCCGGCACAGACGGCGAAAGTCCGCTTGCAGCGCTCACCGACTGGATAAGCTGCACCTGCCCGAGATGCGGCGGAAAGGCTGAGAGAGAGACAGACACCATGCCTCAGTGGGCAGGCTCGTCGTGGTACTTCCTCAGATACTGCGATCCCAACAATGATTCTGCGCTCGCCTCAAAGGAAGCGCTCGACTACTGGATGCCCGTTGACTGGTACAACGGCGGCATGGAGCACACCACCCTTCACCTGCTCTACTCGCGTTTCTGGGCTAAGTTCCTGTACGACATAGGCGTACTCTCCGTCCCCGAGCCTTACGCAAAGCGCACCTCACACGGCATGATACTCGGCGAGAACGGCGAGAAGATGTCAAAGTCGCGCGGAAACGTAGTAAATCCCGATGATATTATAAACGAATACGGCGCAGACACAATGCGTATGTACGAGATGTTCATAGGCGACTTTGAGAAGGCGGCGCCATGGTCAAGCCAAAGCATAAAGGGCTGCAAGAGATTCCTCGAGAGGTTTGCATCGCTCTCAGAGATAGTATCCGGTCACGGTGTAACGCCGTCGCTTGAGAGCTCGTTCCACAAGACGATAAAGAAGGTTACAGAGGATATTGAGGGGCTCAAGATGAACACGGCGATTGCCGCTATGATGTCTCTAATGAACGATATTTACAGTGAGGGCTCCCTCACTTGCGAAGAGCTTGAGACGTTCGTCCTCCTGCTCTGCCCGTTCGCTCCGCATCTCGCAGAGGAAATGTGGCACGAGGTGTGCGGCAAAGGCACTCTCGCCTCCCTTGCGGCATGGCCGACCTACGACGAGGCAAAGACGAAGGATGCGACCGTCGAAGTCGCTGTTCAGATATCCGGCAAGTTCCGCGGAACGATAAGCCTTGCGGCAGGCACGTCCAAGGATGATGCGCTGGCTGCTGTTAAGAGCGATGAGCGCTTTGCAAAGTTTATTGACGGAAAGACAATAGTGAAAGAGATAGTCGTTCCTGACAAGCTCGTAAACGTTGTAGTAAAGTAATCGGCAATGCAACGTCGAAAAACTCATCGGACAAATAATATTAATGCAAAGTTAACAAAATTTTCATACTAATTTTGTAAATATACTTGACACGATGCATAGTCATAGGTTATAATACTATATGGCATAAAAAAATCTCTTTGCCACAAGCGGAGGGAGGGGAAATAGATGGCAGAAATTAAGATCAAGGATAATGAATCGCTTGACAGTGCACTTCGCAGATTAGGCAGTGCGCCAGAAGCGGTGTGCTTACAGAGCTACGCAAGAGAGAGCACTATGAGAAACCCAGCGTAAAGCGTAAGAAGAAATCCGAAGCTGCTCGCAAGCGCAAGTATAAGTAAAACGAGAAAGAGGCCGGAGCAAAACAGTCCCGGCAAATGTACGCAGATGCCTGCGAGCGCAACGTCGTGGAGGGCAGAAACGGCAACCTAAAGCGGCGCTATGGACTGGACCTCATCACATCCAAACTGGACGAAACCGCAAAAACGGAAGCCGTACTCAATATCATGGCCATGAACGCAGCCCTCAGGCTGCGGCGATGGCTTTTGCGCCTTTTTTCAAATTTTGCTATTTCTGCTCGGTTGATCGGTTTTTCAGCAAGCCCTATTTATTCCACTAGGTTTTTCTGCTTCATCACATTATAAAGTAAAATTCGGATTTGTGGTCATCGTTCTTAGCACTGCTTTAATAGAAACTACACAATTGCTAACAAATTTGGGCAAATTTGAGATTATAGATTTAGCTGCCAACACCATCGGTGGTCTAATTGGAATCGGACTGTACTATTTGATCAAAACTCTTTTTTGCATTATTAAACGGCTTTGGAATAAAGACCGCATAGTAAAGAAAGGAAATCTTCAATTATGAACATTGCGGTAGCAGGAACAGGATATGTAGGACTCTCCCTTGCGGTTTTGTTGTCCCAGCATAACCATGTGACAGCGGTAGATATTCTCCCGGAGAAAGTAGAGATGCTCAACAACTGGAAATCTCCGATCCAGCACGATTATATCGAGAAGTTTCTTGCAGAACACGAGGAACGGAAGCTCGACTTAACGGCTACTACAGATGCTGTGTCAGCATATTCAAATGCCGACTTTGTGATTATCGCTGCGCCGACAAACTATGACCCCCCAGAAAAATTTCTTTGATTGCTCTGCGGTTGAAAGTGTGATTGACCTTGTGTTGAAGAGCAGTCCCACCGCCATCATGGTGATCAAGTCTACAATTCCGGTTGGCTACACGCGTAAAGCCCGGGAGAAGTTTAATACAGATAGAATTATTTTTAGCCCAGAATTCCTTCGTGAATCTAAGGCTCTCTATGATAACCTTTACCCCAGCCGTATTATTGTCGGCTGCGATGAAGGCACAAGAGAGGCTGCGGAGAAGTTCGCAAATCTTTTGGTCGAAGGCGCTGAGAAGAAGGATATAGATGTTCTTACAATGGATTTCACTGAAGCTGAAGCGGTGAAGCTCTTTGCGAATACCTATCTTGCCCTCCGGGTTGCCTATTTCAATGAGCTGGATACATATTGCGAGATAAAAGGACTAGATACAAGGAACGTAATCGATGGTGTGTGCCTCGACCCGCGCATCGGCTCCCACTATAATAATCCGAGCTTCGGCTATGGCGGGTATTGCCTGCCCAAAGATACGAAGCAGCTCTTGGCTAACTACCAGGACGTTCCGGAAGAACTGATAAGGGCGATTGTGGAATCAAACCGAACCCGCAAGGACTTCATCGCAGACCGGGTTCTGGATAAGGCGGGGTACTACACGGGTAGCAGCATGTGGAATGCTGAGAAAGAACGCCCAATTACTGTCGGTGTATATCGCCTCACGATGAAGAGCAACAGCGACAACTTCCGACAGAGCAGTATCCAGGGTATCATGAAGCGCGTGAAAGCCAAGGGCGCGACCGTTATCATCTATGAGCCAACGCTGGAAGATGGCACGACGTTCTTCGGCAGCCTTGTGGTCAACGATGTTGAAAAGTTCAAAAGAGGAGCTGATGTCATCCTGGCTAACAGATTTGAAGATGTACTTGCTGATGTTGAGGATAAAGTGTACACAAGGGATCTGTTCAGAAGAGATTAACCCGAATCGTACTTTTTGTAGTGCAATAAAATAAGTGGAGAATACAGCTTATATTCTATGCTGATATGGATAATTCTAACAATATATTATCAGAGGATGGTTTCTTTAGATGAGTTTTTTTCTAAATTCTTTGCCGTTTGCAAGAGTACTTAAAGCGTGGTGTGAAAAAATAAGACACATAAAACTTAATAGAAAAGAAAAAATGCTTTTGAAAGCTGTTTATCCGACCCTTTCCGAGTTCTTAGTAAATGGATCATATATTGTCTTTAATAATAAGCTAATAAAAATCTGCAAACGAAAAGCAATGTTTAGCGTAGACAACAGTAAAAAGGCAGCATTTACTTATAGTAATGGAACTATAATATTTGGCGAATGGACTGATAAGGTAATTATTCTCTTTTCTGATGCAGTATTGAGTTTTTACACAATTGAAAGAATCAGTTGGATTAAGCACATCGAGGAATATTTGCCTCATTTGAACTTGCCAGTATCGGAACTCCTTGCTATTAGCGCAGATGATAGGTATACATTATTTAAACGTGTACGAGGAAGAAAGTTGACAAAAAATGATGATTTAATATTTATCTTGAACGATATTCTAGATCGGAATGTTAAAAGTAAGAAAACTACAATTATTCCGAATGACGATAGATATAAAAAAATAAAGAGGATGGCAGCTTCAACAAGCGTTTTGAGCTATATACAGCACGGTGATGTTGCAAATTGTAATATTTTTGTAGATGGATCAGACTATTGCTTAATAGATATGGATCTTATAAATTATTATCCAGCGATGTATGATTTTTTCTCCCTTGTAACGTATGGCGACAATGGACATTATCTATTGCCGTTAGTATTTAACGATTTCTTTAGTATGAAGATTGGAAAGTTATTTGATACTGATGACTTATCGAGAATTAGGTATTATTCAGATCAGTATCTTGCATTGTTTTTTGCTTTCAGACCCAATCGGATGAAACCGTTGCTGAGTGAATTGAATATGATTTTGCCAGATGATTATACAGAGATGCGCAAGGCTCTATCAGAGTATAGAAGTGATTTTGATAATTTATAAGTAAGGAGAAACACAATCCTTCGTAATCCGATTTGAGGACGTGCTTGCTGATGTCGAGGATAAGGTGTACACAAGGGATTTGTTCAGGAGAGATTGATATTCATTAGGTAGGAGAACCATGGCACTGACAGAAACTGAAAAAGCTTTGCTGTCCTTGCTGTGGGCTTTGTTTTTGGTCAGGAAGCAATTATACAGCGATACTGCAAACAAGGTGTTTTGGAGGTTAAATTAATGCTTGACAAGAGTTTAATATCGGCCGACAATCTCGACAGACAGACACACAGACATTTCGATAATTGTCCCTGTATACAATAGTGAGCGGTATTTAAGAGAATGCTTGGATTCGTTAACAAAGCAGGGATTCTCTGCTGGGCAGCATGAGGTCATTATTGTCAATGATGGTTCTACTGATTCATCAGAGACAATAGTTGATGAATACTGTGCCAAGTACAATTACATGAGAAAAATCAACATCCCAAATGGTGGCGTTTCGGGTGCCAGAAACACAGGGATTAATGCGGCAAAAGGAAAGTATGTTGCTTTTATTGATTCTGATGATCTGATTGCTGAGAATTGTTACGTTCCGATAGTTACCATCATGGAAAAGGAAAGGTTCAAAGGGTTATACTTTAACTCTACATCTTCACTGGATGATCTGGAATGTTTTACAAATGAGTATGTTAGGAAAGATCGAAGGTGCACGATGTCAGTTTGTCGAAATATTTATTTAAGAGACACTATAGTTGACAACTCATTGTCTTTTGACAGCAGAGTTTCCTTTAATGAAGACTTCTTATTTAACTATATATATTCGACGCTTTCTGGAAGTGGAATTGGATATATCGGAAGAAATCTATATTATTATCGACCAAATCCTAATTCAGCTACACATTCTTACTTGAAGCATGCACGCAGAAAAGGAGCACATAAACGACATCTTTTGGAAATGTTAGATGATGACAACCTTGATTATTTTTCTCGTCATTATAATAGTTTAAAAATAGCCTGTTTGGAGATTAAAAGATTTACAGATCAACATAGTTTGCCACATGATGATTTTTATAATGAGTGTCTGGCAGCGCCATTATCTTCTTTGCTTTGGGGCGCAATGATTTCTGGGATATCCCCTTTGGAAGTTATTGAGGATTTGAAGAACAGCGGTATTGAACTAAAAGAGCTAAAAGCAAAGCGATTTGAAGGAGACTCTATTAAGTACAAATTTAAAAGTGAGCTTCAATATAGATTTCGTTATCCGATCATATATGCAGTAACATGTTGGTTCTATAGGCTTATTAGCTTTGTGGTTAAAACCGACTAAGATCATGCGATTCAAGACTCAGGTTGTACAGAGAATTCGGGCTGGAATAGGAGAATCATGGTGCTGACAGAAACTGAAAAGGCGCTGCTTTCCTTGTTGCGCGCATCGCTCTGGGGCGAAAAGTCGGAATATGAGCTAACAAGTGATGTACTACGCGAGGCCAATGACCATACTGTTGCCGGGCTGATTGCAAATGATGCATTGCTCCCTCATGCGGCATCGTTTTTTCAGTATATGTACTGCCAGGATGAATTGCTGGCTATCTTTAAGGAAGCGGGTATTCCGGTGGCTATTATTAAGGGTTCTGCTACCGCACTATATTATCCGGAACCATATCGCCGTTCTATGGGCGACTATGATTTCATCGCCCCTAAAGAGTACTTTGTCGACGCATGGGGACTTCTTGAACGCAATGGCTATGTGACGAAAAAAACGAGAAGCGATAAGGCTGAAAGGGAAGTTCCGTTCTTTAAAGACAGAAGAGAATACGAACTGCACTACAATTTCAGCGATTTCAATATAGACATAAGCAAGTTTGTTGATGAGGGCTTATGTAGTATTGAGACCGGGAGAATAGATGACCACGAATTTCCAATGTTGCCTCCACTTGCAAACGGATTGGTTCTGTTGACTCACATTAGTCATCACCTGCATTTGGGCCTCGGTCTTCGCCAAGTGATCGACTGGATGATGTACGTTGATGGAGTCCTTGATGACGAGTTTTGGTCGTCTACATTCAAGCCTGTGACCGATGAGCTCGGGTTAACAACTCTGGCGATCACAGTCACAGCCTTGTGTCAAAACTACCTCGGACTACCCTCAAGATCATGGTGTCAAGGCGCGGATGATTCATTAGTTGATCAGTTATTAACTGCAATACTGGAGGCGGGCAACTTCGGCATAAAAACCGGAACAGGGAACAACGTAGAAACGGTCACGGCAGCCATGAAAAGTCGCGGTGTGTTCTACTATCTCCAGCTTGCCGGTGAGCACAACTGGGCGCTCTATCATCGCTATCATGTTCTAAAGCCATTATGTTGGCTCTACCAGATATTCCGTTATATAAGACAGGGAATAGGGAGAGGCTTCAAGCTAAAGGACGATATCGACCGCGGATCCGCAAGAGCTGACTTACTGAAGAAGCTGGGTGTGTAGAACATAGACCCTCCTTTTTGCTGCGATAAAGAAACAATCCTAAAGCGCGAAGCGGTATATCAAGAGTGAGGGCTGTGAGCGACAACGGCATACGGTCACGCTGTACTCTGAATCTACGCTGTACTCCGGATATGCCGTGTGTGGATGAGAATAACTCAATCACGTCTCTCGCTTCGTTTTCACATTGCTGTACTCCGGATATGCCGTGTGTGAATGAGGACCGTAAATACCAGGGCAGTTAAGCATAACCAATAGGAGGCTACGCCTCCGCATCAGCACAAGGGTAGTATCTCGGTTCAATTCCGGGGGTGCTGACAATGTCGTACCGGCGTGACTAAGCGACCAGTGCGCCACCGTATTATCCACAAGTAGGATAAGAAAACGTGGGGGTAAGATAACCTATGACATATCAAGATAGATTCAAATCGGAGCTGTAGCAATTCGTTTTTTTTGAATCGTTTTGCTACAGCTCCTTTTAAAATTACTGTCCTTAAGAGTACTCCTCATATTGAAAGTCTTTTTTTGTGATTTTTTCTCACAGCAAATGCAGCTGGCAAAAGCGGCGCTTATGCCAGCCGCAACCTTGCTCAGCGGAGCAACAAAAAAAAGGATATCAAAGGCTGCGCTTTTGTCAGCCGCAACCTTGCTCAGCAGAGCAACAAAAAAGGATATCAAAAGCTGCGCCCCAGCCAATTCTGCACTCTGCATTATGCATTATAGTAAGCCCTGTTTCCTGCTAACTCAACCGCAATCTTACCCTCGTCACATAGGTAAGAAATGTACGACCTGACCGTACACCCTATAAGCACGTTTTGATTTGTGTTCATGGTGAGAGAGTAGTGGTCAAATACATGCGCAAGAATATCCTCAAAAGTGTGCGGAGAGGCGCAGTAATCGAGAATTACGCCTGTTATCTCGGCTATCTTGTCCCTGTTAAGGCGCGTCAGGTGCGTTATGTTGTCTGTCGGCTCGCCGTGAGACGGCACGAACAGCTTTGCACTCAGCGTATCAAGATAATCAAGAGTTGCGAGGCACTCCTTAACGTCGCAGAGGAAAAACAGGTGATACTTTGATATAGTCTCCTCGCTGAAGACGGAGTCCGCTATGAAATATATGTCGTCGTCCGTCCTTATGCCTATCATATCAAAAGAATGTCCCTTGAGGTCAAAATATTCGAGGCCGTCCGGAGTGTTCCCCTCGATTTCGAGGACCTCGGATTCCTTTGCGCACAGAAACTTATTTTTCAGAGCACTGTGCGGATACCCACCGTACAAAAAAGACGGCTCAAGGACGGGAAACTCCGTAAAGCAGCGCTCAATGCCGTGAGCGTATATCCTACAGCCCGTCCGCTCCTGCAAAACACTGTTTCCGCCGATGTGGTCAGCGTGGGAGTGGGTGTTTATAACGCCCTTTACTTCCCACCCCTGCTCGCTGAGTATCTTCAATATCTTTTTTCCGGCGTCCTTGTCGTTTCCGGTGTCTATGAGGTATGCGCCGTTACCGTCGGCAAGATAAACTCCGATGTTTGCGGCATTTTTTATATAGTAGGTTTTATCTGTTATCTTTACAAGTTCCATAATTTTTCGCCATGCTTCATCAATCTATGTGCTTTTTGAAAAACTCCATGAACATTTGCCAGTCACGCCTTGATAAGAAGTGCATTCCACTGCGGAGGTGGTAGCCTATATGGCCGTCGTGGTAGAAATCGCCCGGCGCAGGAAGTCTGTCGTCGCAGATAAAGCCGTCTACACCGAGGTTTTCGTAATATTCCGAAGCCGCCGCACAGTTCAGGTACTGCGAGTCGGGATCGGCCCACTTGTCGTCAAGGCTTGCACCGGCGTACGCATATCTCGGCGCAATGGAGGCGACGAGGAAGTGCTGATCAAACGGCATTTCGTCGTGCTTGCCGGCGTATTTGAAGTAGTTCGGGCAGAACCAGAACGGGAAGTTCTTTGTTATGTCCGAGACCTGTTCGCCTATCTTTCCGCGAGTTATTGCATCGCCCGAACAGCCGGAATTATTGGAAAAGGCAAACTTGAAGCGAGTGTCCAACATCGCCGTGACAAGCGCAGTCTTTCCGAGCCTTGAATGACCGATTATCGCGCCGTTATTAAGGTCAAGCCCCGGCAAGGTCTCGGCGTAGTCCATAATGCGCATAGCCGCCCACGCCCACATGATTATCTTTCCGCACTGTGTCGGCCTTCGCTCTCCTGCTCCGACAAATATATCGGCAATGCCGTTTGTAAAATCGTTGTCGTCGCTCGTTACGTCTTTATAGCAGAACGAGAGGATGTCAAAGCCGTTGTCGAGTATCTCCTCTGTCGGCATATATAGATCCGGCGCTGCCGAACGGAAGTTGTCGTGAATGAAGAACGGGCGCTTTTTGCCGTCGGTATGGAGGGCAGTTATAAACGGGAACGAAAACTCCCTGTCGCCTGTCTTCACAGTCATCCTCATTCTCTTTTCAGATGCTCCGCACGGAAATCTTTCGTCTATCGTCTCTATCTCTTCGACGTGCCACTCGTCAGGCTTCGGCGGAAGAAAACCGTATTCCTCTCTTTGAAGCACCTCAAGTATTTCATTTCTGTCCTTTGGTATTTCGGGCAGCTTTCTCTCTCTGAGCAGTTCTTTTATCATTTTTACTCT
>CAJOMW010000038.1 GCA_905235695.1 uncultured Clostridia bacterium
CTTCTCATAATGACAGCAATAATATTTGTTTCTTCCGTGATAGGGGTTTTTCGGGACAACCTTTCATCCGGCGGCGACTTGCTCGAGTACTCTGCTCTTGCCTGTACCATAATTGCAGCTTTTACCCTTGTCAGACCGCTTATATCCGCAGTGAGCACCTTTATTTCGAGATACGTTGCCTTTATGACGTCAATGATAGGCACAATGGCTCTTCTCCTGTCGTCCTCCGGAGGGGCAGTATCCGCACTCACGACTTCATCTGCGTCAGCATACGCAATAGGCGTCACTCAGATATTTTCATCGGGCGTCATAGTCCCATGCGTAAAGATAATAGTAGCTCTGTCGGCAATCGGCACTCTTTCAAGAAACGTGGATCTGAGCGGCATCACAAGCTTTATCAAGTCATTCTGCACATGGGGCATAGGAGTGCTGTTTGCCGTGTTCGGAGGGCTTCATTCGGTAACGGTAAAGATAGCCACAAGCGCAGATTCGCTCGCTATGCGAAGCATCAGATTTACATCCGCAAAGCTGATTCCTGTTGCCGGAAACATGGTCAGCGAGAGCCTGAAAAGCGTAATAGCCGGAATAAATATGATTAAATCTGTTACGGGGGGAATAGCGTACGTGTTATATACGGTGATCCCACCGCTATGCTCGGTGCTTATAGTCAAATTTATAATACTCGCCTGCTCTTTTCTCGCAAAGCTCGTGGGAGAAAAGAAACACGCCGCCTTTCTCGACGGCGTAGGCGGAGCACTTAACGTGCTTCTCGCCTGTGTAATATTCGCATCAGTGAGCGGAATACTGATTTTCGCGGTATTTATAAGTACGGCTATAAACGTATAGAGGATAAAGATATGTTCGGACAGATAAGTGAGGGAATCCTAAGCATTGCTACCGTAGCTGCGGCGGCGATAATGTGCGAAGTGATAAGCGGCTCATCAAAGTCATCAAAGAGCATTGAGCGCGCTGTAAAGCTTGTATGCGGACTGTGTATATGCATATCTGTTTTCTCGGTAGTTATCTCTGGATTTGGAGAAATATCGAAGACAGAAACAGTTATGCCGGATACGGAAGGTATCTCGTCTTGCAGTGACGTTTACGGGAGCGACGGATATATAATAAACAACACCAAAAAAGACCTTGAGCGCCGCTTGTCGGACAATATATTTGCAAAATACGGAATAAAACCGATATCTGTAAGCATACAGTTTAATATAAAAAAATCAGACTGCGAAACGGAAGTCAATATATCCGACGCGCTCATAATACTGCCATCTTCGTCAGGTGAAGAAGACAGACAAAATGTAAAATCGTACTCGGAGCAGGCGCTCGGATGCGACGTAAGCGTCAAAGGAGCGGAAGATGAATAAAAGACATGAAACAGTAATCAAAGACAGGAAGGTTATATATATAGCCGCCTTTGCGGCGATCGGAATAGTACTGTTGATAATCGGAAGCGTATTTTCCGGAGGGTTTTCAAGGAAAGACAGTCCGGAAAGCATAGATGAATACATAAAAAACACTGAAAAGAGGCTGTGCGAGACCGTTTCAAAAATAAACGGTGCCGGAAAGACCGACGTGTTTATCACTTTGGAAAACTCATTTGAGACGGTTTACGCAAGCAACGCAAGTATAGATGAAAGCGGTGATGAAACAAAAAACGCGCGCACCACGCAGAAAGAGCTTGCCTACACAACGAGCCGCACGGACGGTGAAACACCCGTCGTCGTAAAACAGATATTGCCGAAAATTTCGGGAATACTCATCGTATGCGAGGGAGGAAACATACCGGAGGTACGGCAGGAGGTGGTAAGCTCGGTAAGCATAGCTTTTAACGTACCGTCAAACAAAATATACGTAACCGGAGGTAACAACAAGAAATGAAAAAAGCACTGTCATTTATAGTAAAGCACAAAAAATCATTGATAATAGTATGCTGCATACTTATCATAGGAATATCCGTATATTCGGATTTTATAATAAACAGAAACGACACCGTTTCGCAAACCGGCAGCTACCTGTACAATTCGGACGTATCCGAAGAAAGCACGAAAATACTCGGCGAGGCAAAGCTCGTCGACAGCATAACAACCACAGACACGTCGGAAGCCGACGCATATTTTGCATCTGCAATGCTGAACCGCCAACGCTCGCGCGACGAAGCTCTTGAGACGCTCCAGATAGTTATAGACAGCTCAGAGACCATGCCCGACGTCAAGGACAAGGCGCTCAATCAGATGATAGATATTGCCTCTGAGATAGAGACCGAGGCTATTGTAGAGGAAATGATAAAAGCAAAGGGATTTGAGGACTGCCTTGCCGTAATAAGCGGAGAGAATATAAACGTAATTGTAAAATCGCCCGGGCTTCTCACGAATGAAGTCGCGCAGATAACCGAGATAGTTATGCAGGAGACGGGATTTACGCCGGATAACATAAAGATAGTCGAGAAGAGCTGAGCATGAAAAATTCCCCTTACGGGGAATTTTCTGTTTTATCTGCACCTTGCAATTATTGCCGATGTCAGCGGCGTCGGCGGGAGTATCTTTAGTAATTAAACTGACAGTATTACTGCCTCTTAAACAAAAATATCCGCAGAGCAAAAGCCCTGCGGATATAATTATACAATTACTTTGCGTAGTCTATCTGGCGGTTCTCTCTTATGAGCATAACCTTTATCTGTCCGGGATATTCAAGCTCGTCTTCTATCCGCTTTGCAATATCTCGCGAGGAAGGTCATGTCGTCGTCGCTTATCTTTTCGGGCTTGACCATTATTCTTATTTCACGGCCTGCCTGAATAGCAAAGCACTTGTCGACGCCGTCAAAGCCGGTTGCGATTTCCTCAAGCTTCTGGAGACGCTTGATGTAAGATTCGAGATTTTCGCGTCTTGCGCCGGGACGAGCCGCCGATACAGCGTCCGCCGCCTGAACGAGCATAGCGACGAGCGTAGTCGCTTCAACGTCGCCGTGGTGAGCTTCGATGGCGTGAATGACGTCCTGACTCTCGTGATACTTCTTTGCAAGATCCACACCTATCTGAACGTGCGAGCCCTCGACCTCATGGTCTACTGCCTTGCCTATATCGTGCAGAAGTCCCGCACGCTTTGCGAGGTTTACGTCTGCGCCAATCTCGGCTGCCATCATGCCGGCAATGTGAGATACCTCTATTGAGTGTACGAGCACGTTCTGACCGTAGCTCGTGCGGTAGCGGAGTCTTCCGAGTATCTTTACAAGCTCGGGATTTAATCCGTGTATACCCGTCTCAAAGGTTGCCTGTTCGCCGGACTGCTTGATTATCTGCTCTACCTCTCTCCTGCTCTTTTCAACCATTTCCTCAATGCGAGCCGGATGTATGCGTCCGTCGGATATGAGCTTTTCGAGAGAGAGTCTTGCTATCTCGCGCCTTACCGGATCAAAGCTCGATACGGTTATCGCCTCGGGCGTATCGTCGATTATAAGATCGACGCCGGTAAGAGTTTCAATAGCTCTTATGTTTCTTCCCTCACGGCCGATTATTCTGCCCTTCATTTCGTCGTTGGGAAGGTCAACGGCGGAAACCGTCGCTTCACATACAAATTCCGAAGCGCATCTCTGAATTGCGAGGGATATGATATTTCTCGCCTTGTTGTCGGCTTCCTCCTTGTACTCCTGCTCTATCTCGGCAATCTTCATAGCCGCGTCGTGGCGTACCTCGGACTCTACCTTGTTAAGGATATATTCCTTTGCCTGATCTGAAGTAAAGCCGGATATTTCCTCCAGCTTTTTGAGCTCGTCCTCAATTATGGACCTAAGCTCGTCTTCTCTCTCATTCAGCTTCTGAGTTTTCTCGGCAAGGACCTCTTCCTTGTGCTCATAGCTCTCTATCTTTCGATCGAGAGACTCTTCCTTCTGCTGTGCGTGTTTCTCAAGACGCGCGACTTCATTTCTGCGCTCCTTGATCTCTTTTTCCATATCGTTCTTATTTTTAAGGATCTCTTCTTTAGCTTCAATAAGAGCTTCCTTTTTCTTGGTTTCGGCGGTCTTCTGCGCTTCGTCGAGAATACGCTTAGCCTCATCTTCCGCGGACTTTATATGTCCCTCGGCGAACTTCTTTCTGAAAGCCCTGCCGGCAAAAAATCCGATGAATAAAGCGGCTACGACGCCGATTATCAAACCAATAGTTAACGGTTCCAAAATAAAAGCACCTCCTTCGTATTTTATCAAATAACAAAACAGGTACCTTACAATATGTCTCATTTACACGTCTGTATGCATAAAATGCGCCGCAGATAATATAAATTTTGTTTTATATATCAAAAAATATATGAAAATAAGCGAAAATCATACGTAAGGTACTTGAAAATCAATTATTAAAGAATAATTATGTTATTTTGTACCCTTTAACAGATTTATTATACAATAAATATATATATTTGTCAAGCAATACTGTAATTTTTTTAAAATTTTATTAAAAAAGCCGAAGGCAGTGAGCCTCCGGCAACCATTTATTTTGAATTTATACTGCGCTGCGACTGCCGGCGCAAGGAGTGGGATTTTATAAGAGCATTATGCCTGCCTTCTCACATTCCTCTATCGTGTGCTTATCCCATACGCTCGCCTGTACTTCGCCGATATGTGCCGAGCCGAATATGAGCATACAAAGTCTTGACTGACCGATACCGCCTCCAATAGTAAGCGGAAGCTCGCCGTTCAAAAGCATCTTATGAAATTCAAGCTCGCGTCTGTCGTCACATCCGGAGATAGTGAGCTGTCTGTCAAGCGATTCGGGATCGACTCTTATACCCATTGACGATATTTCAATAGCTCTTGAGAGAGTATCATGCCAGAAGAATATATCTCCGTTCATGCTCCAGTCGTCGTAATCGGGGGCTCTGCCGTCATGGGGCTTTCCGGATTTGAGGGCTCCGCCTATCTGCATGATGAATGCGGTTTTATGCTCCCTGACGTACTCATTCTCACGCTCTGAAGGAGTAAGATCCGGATATTTGTCTTCAAGCTCCTGCGACGTGATAAATGACACTTCTCTACTGAGCTCTGTCTTAAGCTCGGGAAACATTACCTTTATTCTGTCATTCGTATTGCATATAGCGTTTACGATAGCCTTTACCACGAGCTTTAAGTACTCCGTATTTCTCGTCTCGGGCGTTATTATCTTTTCCCAGTCCCACTGGTCAACGTATATCGAGTGAAAGTTATCAAGCTCTTCGTCGCGGCGTATTGCGTTCATATCGGTATACAGCCCCTTGCCCTCGGCAAAGTCGTATCTCTTGAGTGCGAGGCGCTTCCACTTTGCAAGCGAATGGACTATCTGCGCATCCTCGCCGACCGCCGGAATATCAAAGGAAACGGGGCGCTCATAGCCGTTGAGGTTGTCGTTCAGTCCGGATGACTGCTTTACGAACAGAGGCGCCGAAACGCGCTTTAAGTTAAGCGCAGAGGAAAATTCCTGCTGGAAGGTCTCCTTTATGTAATATATAGCTCTCTGAGTGTCATATCTGTCGAGAAGGGGTTTATAGCCTTTAGGGATAAATGTTTTCATAGGTACATCTCTTTTCCGAATATTTATGCATAAATTATACAACATCAGCGTTGTAAAGTCAATAAAAAAAGCAAAAAACAGGCATATTTTTATAAGCCTGTTCCCGTATTTGCTTTACAGCGGCTTTTTAAGTATCGCCGCATACCTTCTCGGATACTGCTCCGGGGTGTTCTTCGCCTTTTTTATGATTATGAGTGCGTGCTCGCTCAGTGTGCCGTCCTCCTCAGAAACAGGTGCGGAAAAGACGTCATCTACCCTTGCTCCGAGTGCGCTTATCGCATTTTTTGCCAAGGTTAGCTCGCTTGCGGGGTTTTCCGCATCGCACTCCTTCATGCTTTTGTATGCGATAAAGACGCCGCCTTTCTTTACATACGGAAGGCAGATCTCACACAGCACCGGCAAAGCCGCTACGGCACGGGAGACGGCAACGTCATACTTTTCTCTGTGTCCCTTGTTTACGAGCTCCTCCGCTCTTGCCGGATACACAGACGCATTAAGTCCGAACAAATCGGATATTTTTTTTGTAAAGCGAAGCTTCTTCTCCGTGCTGTCTATAAATGAAATATCTATATCATCTCTCAGCATTTTCAGAGGTAATCCCGGGAAACCGGCTCCGCAGCCAATATCTATTACCTTTGCGCCGCCTTGGATAACGCCGTACTTCAGAGGATAGATGGAGTCTATAAAGTGTTTTGAGCAGATATCACTCTCGGTTTTAAGCGCAGTTACATTTGTGTGAGAGTTGAATTCCGTAAGCTCCGAAAGCAGCGTGTCAAACCTCTCTGCCTGCTCTGCAGTGCAGGGAATTCCGTTTTCATTGCAAAAGCCGTATATTCTTTCAGACGTGTAATTCAAAGTATACCTCCGCTATGAGTTTTTCGCCCTGTCAAGATAAGACTGGAGTATTATCTCGGCCGAGAGAGTGTCTACTGCGTCCTTGCGCTTTTTCCCGTGCGTTCCCGTCTCGTTCATGTAGCCTGCCGCAAGAATGGAGGTCCTTCGCTCATCGAGATATTCGACGACGACGCCCGGGCAAGCACAAGTCAGCTTCTCTCCAAACGCCTTTATCTTCTGCGCCGACTCCCCTTCGCTGCCGTTCATGTTAAGAGGAAGTCCTATTACGACCTTTTCGACCTGTTTTTCCTTTATGACTTCGGAGATTTTCCCCACTGCATCGTTCATTCCCGTTATTTTTACCGTGCCGATTCCGCCCGCGAGGAATCCCGTCGGGTCTGAGAGAGCAAGTCCTACTCTGACGTCGCCATAGTCTATTCCGAGTATTCTCATCCGATTTTACCTTTCTTTAAAAATGTACCGTGCCTGTAAGCCGGGTTCTGTCGTGAGCGGTCATCTATCTTGTCTTTGCGTCGCCGCAAAGCTCTGTGCCACCTGCAAATACGTCGGGCAAACGCGCGAAGAATCGCTCTTTGCATACGGTGTTGCTTCGGATAGGGTTTACACGGCCGCAAAGTCTCCAGTGCGCCGGTGAGCTCTTACCTCGCCTTTTCATCCTTACCGCATAAGCGGCGGTTATTTTCTGTTGCACTTTCCCTAAGGTCACCCTCGGCAGACGTTATCTGTTATCCTGCCCTTTGAAGCCCGGACTTTCCTCACGTAAATACCTTTCGGCGTATTACGCGCGACCGCCCGGCACGGTACTTTTATATTATATAATTTTATTTGATAAAAGTCAAGACGTCAATATTATTCATAAGCATACCGTAAAGTTAAGAAGTGCTTTTAAAACAAAATAATCCACACAATTTGAATTTTCATCCGTACCATCATAAGCTACCTTCGGCGTTCCGTACGCTCGGCTCTTTATACATAAAATCTTTGTCGGTTCTCCTCCCAAAATCGTAAAAGATGTGATATAGTAAGGACATGGAAACGAAAATAAGCGGAGAGAAAAGAGAAGAGTGAAAAGTGAAAAGTATAAAAAGAAAAGCCGCTTACGCGACTTTTTCTTTTTGGCGGAGAAGGAGAGATTTGAACTCTCGCGCCAGTTGCCCGACCTACACCCTTAGCAGGGGCGCCTCTTCACCACTTGAGTACTTCTCCGTGTGAACAGCCTGTCAAGATATCGGTGCATCTGCTAACTGCACTTAATTGTATAAGCTTTGCAACTAAAAGGTATTTGGCGGAGAGGGTGGGATTCGAACCCACGCGCCCTTGCGGACAAACGGTTTTCAAGACCGCCTCGTTATGACCACTTCGATACCTCTCCGTGTCGCTCAGCGTTAAATATAATATCATAAAGTGAGCGGTTTGTCAAGAGTTTTTAAAAAAATACAGATATTTTTTTGCAAAACTTCGCTGATAATCGCATTTGCCCTGCTTAAACATAAGCAGGGCAAATATTTTGCAAATCAGTTCTCCTGAAACAGCCACTTGTAGCAATCTACTATGCCGGGAGTTGCTTTCTTATACCACTTTCCGTCGTCCTCGAGCTCTTTTCCCTCAAGTCCGTCCATTACGTACTTTACAGGCATCCAAGTAGTCCCGAGTACGCCGAGGATGTTGCCCTTGTCGTGCTCCTTTGCATAGTCGAGGAAGTACTTTGCGCTTTCCCTCTCGTTGAAGGTCGAAAGGTATACCTTAAATCCTGCGTCCGCAAGTATTTCAACCGACGGGAAGCTCGGCCATTTATAGTAGTGCCAGTCGCAGATTATTATATCCTTGTCAACCTTATCGAGTGCGGTATGCGTCCCGTTCTGACTTGCGTCCCACGGACCGTGATGACATTCAAAAGAGTTCAGAAGTCTATCGCCCCACATATACGGAGTGATACCCTTTGATTTAAGATGTGCGGCAATGGCGTTTACCCAGTTTGCAAACAGCTCGCCGTTATCTTTACCCTTGCAGCGAGGGCATTTGCCTATCTCGAAAACCTCGTCCATGCCCATGTGGAATGCGTCGCACTCAAATGCATCTGTCATCTCGTCTACGAGATCGAGCACTAATTTCAATGAGTCGGGATGAGACGGGCATATACTGCGGCAGTACTCGACCTTCTCTTCACCTTGGCTCTCGTCCATATCCGGGTGATTCTTGAGAATATTTTCTGTTTCGTCGTTAAAGGAGTCGGTCTGATGTCCGAGCAGGTTCATCTTAGGTATCAAGTGAATATTGCACTCACGGAAAGCGTCGGCTATCTTCTTCGCATCCGCTTTGGATATTGGCGCTCTTCCCCGACATTCCGGGTGAGAATCAAATTCAAAGCGGTATCTTATGAGTAGTACAACGGTATCGATTCTATCCGCAATCAGCCTCGTCTTTGCGAAGTTACAGAAGCGGTCTACTTCTTCATGCATTGGCGCGTCAACACACAGCGCACGTGATTTCCAAGGGTATGACATTGTTTTTTCCTCCTGAAATGTTTTGAATTTTAAAATATTTTAATCCGGCAAGAATCACAGTTATGAAAAGCCGAATCATATTTTACTCAGTCTTATATGCTTACCTGATCTTTATTCGCAAACTTCTCCGAAAGCCTTGTCGATATTATTCTTTATATCGTCATAATCCTCCGACGGATCGACCTCATACAGCTTTTTTCTGCCGTAAAACACAGACGGCACGTAATAATAGTCGTAGGTGTTTGCAAGTTCAGCCTCTCTGCTCTCCTCGATCCATTTTACATCAATATCCCTGTACTTTGGATTTGAACTTTTGAGCTCGTCGATGGCCTTTCTTGCCTTTACGCAGTACGGGCAGTGCTCAAGGTAAAACAGCGTTACTTCTTTCATTTTCAGTCTCCTGATTTATTAGATATTATTCCGCATATTTCGAGTCGATCCCAAGGTATTCTTCAAGGGTGAGACCGCTGTCGTATACGGTCTGCGCCGTCTCTTTTCCGAGATAGCGAACGTGCCAGGGCTCGTACATAAAGCCGGTTATGCTCTCCTTGCCGCTGGGATATCTGACAATAAAGCCGTACTTGTAACAGTTGTTTTCAATCCATTTTGCCTCTGGAGTACCTGCGAAAGAAGAGCTTGCATTATTAAGATCAAACGCCAGTCCCGTCTGGTGCTCCGAGTGACCGGGGCGAGCCGAGTACCTGTCCGCCTCGGCTTTTCCGTCGCGGTTTACATAGCGATTGTAGAGACCTTTCTGCGTTTCATAGCTTCTGAAGCCGGACACTACCCACAGACTTATTCCGTCATTCTTTGCCGCCTCAAACATCTCGTCGAGAGCACTCTTCGCTTCGGAATTTACACCCGGGTTATAATCGGATGGCAAAGCGTACGTCTTGTTTACCACAAGTATGCCGTTTATATAGGTTATTCCCTGAGCTTCCTGCGTCGGAATAACCGAGACGGAAACTTCCGCCCTTACCTCCGGCGAATCTGCCGAGGTGACCGTCACGGTGCAGTTACCTTCGCTTACTGCGGTTATTCTTCCGAGGCTGTCAACAGTCGCAACGCCGTCGTCGCTCGTCGTCCAAATTTCGCTCTTGTCGGCAGCATTTTTCGGATACATAGTCACTATCGGCATTTTTGAAGAGCCTGCATACAGCGTCACTTCGTATGTGCTGAGAGAAATATCCTCAACGGGAACGTATACCCTTTCTTTCACTTCTACCGCTACATCAGCCTTGACATCGGGAGAGCTCACAGACGTGACGGTGACCGTGCATTTTCCGATCCCGACGGCTTTTATAAGTCCGAGACCGTCAACAGAAGCGACCTGCTCGTCGCTCGTTGTCCAAATCTCACCTTTATCGGCGGCGTTTTCCGGATACATAGTGACTATCGGCATTTTTGATTCGCCCTCATAGAGCGAAACGTCATAAGTTGTAAGGCGTATTTCAGTAACCGGAATTTCGTCCGGTATTGCAGGCACATAGGCGTCCGGCTCAATTAGCAATGGCTCGTCCGGCTCTTCGTCAACGTCTTTCGGCACATCATCAGCAGCATACGCCGCAGGGACAGACAGCTCGTCCATTGTTACGGCATCGTCCGGAATAGCAGCAACGGGAACCGCATTTATTTCCTCACTGTCTTCAACGGCATCATCTGTTGAATCACTTTTATTATTAAAAGTCCAAAACGAAGCTGCACAAACGACGGCAAGCACGGCTATGCCGATAATAAGAGCAAAAATCAAAGCAGTGCTGCTTTTGGACATTTTGGATCCTGACATTTATGTATTTTTCCTTTCAAGGCAAAAAACGACAGATTTCTTATCTCTGCTTATATTATAACATATTATTCCGTAATTGCAAGGAAAGATTTTATTAAATATTGATTAAATACGGGTAAAGCAGAGAAAAATGAAAAGAGAAGAGTACAAAAAGATGTGCTCACGCCTTTGACAGATGGATTCGAACTCTCGGGAACCATGAAACAACCATCAGTCGGAAATAAAATTACCGTTCATTCGAGTATCTGCTGCAATGTACCTGAAATCTTCCGTTT
>CAJOMW010000039.1 GCA_905235695.1 uncultured Clostridia bacterium
TGAGATAGGGCTTTCCGTAAGCTCGGCGTTCAATATTTTTGCAAAGACCGTTGTAAGGGAGCAGAGAATACCGTTTGAGCTGACGACGGAAGTGCCGAACGAAGTGACAATGGCGGCGATGGATGAATGTTACGAAATGCAAAAGCACCCGGAAAGGTATAAATCTTATACAGACGTTGAGCAAATGATGGAGGATATTCTCGGTGAAGTATGAAGTAAAGCCGTCAAGTCAGTTCAAAAAAGACGTTAAATCTGCTCAAAAGAGGGGCTATGATATCAGCAAACTAACTGCCGTAATCAAAAAACTCGCCAACGGCGAAAAACTCGATGCAAAATACAAGGATCACCGTTTATCCGGCAATTACGAAAACTTTCGGGAATGTCACATTCAGCCGGATTGGCTTTTGATTTACACAATTGAAGATGAGAGTTTGATTCTGTATCTTGCAAGAACCGGCTCTCACAGCGACTTATTTTAAAGGCCGCCGGGCATAAAGTGCAAAAAAAGACTGCGTTCTCCAAAAGAGTTCGCAGTCTTTATCTTTATATGTCCCCGATTATTCTGTCTTCTCCTCAAGCGTCCTCTCAAGCGCAAACGTCACGCCTATTTTTCCGCTCTCGTAGGTAAGTCCGCCCTGCATATATACCGTGTACGGCGCTTTGCACGGCGCATCCGCCGAAAGCTCGATGGAAGAGCCCTGCGTGAACGCTCCTGCCGCCATGACGACGGGTACAGCATATCCCGGCATCTCCCAAGGCTCGGGCGTCACGTGGGAATCGACCGGCGCACCCTCCTGTATGCCTTTGCAAAAGGCGAGGAGCTTTTTCTCGGTGCCGAGGCTCACGGTCTGGATTATGCAGTGTCTCTCGTCGAGCGGCTTCGGGTAGACTTCAAAGCCCTCGTTTTCAAATACTTTAGCGGCGAGAAGTGCGGTCTTGAGGCTCTCTGCAACGGTATGCGGAGCATAGAACAGTCCCTTGTACATACTCTTTGTCTGTCCGAGTGTCGCTCCGCTCTCAAGTCCTATTCCCGGGCAGGTCAGCCTGTATGAAGCGAGCTCCACGGCTCTTTTTGTGCCTGCGATATATCCGCCGCACTCAGCCATTCCCCCACCGGGGTTCTTTATGAGCGAGCCTGCTATAAGGTCAGCTCCGTAGAACGTCGGCTCATGAAGGTCGCAGAACTCTCCGTAGCAGTTATCAACCATTACAAAGACGTCCGGATTTATCCCGTGCGCCGCCTTTGCCGCCTCTCCTATTTCCTCCGCCGAGAGTGTCTTTCTGACCGCATAGCCCTTTGAGCGCTGGATAAATACGACCTTTACCGTCTTGTCCTCTCTGAGGCGCTCTTTCATTGCGTCTATGTCTATAACTCCGTCTTTCATCTGCTGCTCGGCATATTTTACACCGAAGTCCCTAAGAGAGCCGTCGCCCTCTCTGCCCCTTATGCCTATGACTTCCTCAAGGGTATCGTAGGGCTTGCCCGTAACGGAATAGAGCGTGTCGCCCGGGCGAAGCAGTCCGAAAAGTCCCACCGCAAGGGTATGCGTGCCGGAAGTGAGGTTGTGCCGCACAAAAGCCGCCTCGCACTCGAAGACTCTCGCATATATTTCGTCGAGCATTTCCCTGCCCTTGTCGTTGTAGCCGTAGCCGGTAGTCCCTCCGAAAAAGCTGTCGGCGACCTTGAAAAAGCGGAATGCCTCCATTACCTTTTTCTGATTCTCGTAAGCAATTCTTTCTATGCGCTCAAAAGCGCCGTTTTCCTTTAAATACTTCTCCGCTTGTTCTGTTTTCTGTTCGGCTGTCATTATATATTTCCTCTTACCTTGTTTATTAAAAAATCATCTTTTTCAGTATGGCGGTCTTCATTATAGCCGCCTGGGTTTTTGCGTCCTTTATCTCTCCGCTCAGCACCATTTTCAGCGCCTTTTCAAACGGAACCAGCTCAATGTTCAGAAACTCGTCCTCGTCCCGGTCGTCGCTCCCGAAAGTGAGTCCCTCTGCGAGAAACATATATATTACTTCCGCGCTGTATCCGGGCGACGGGTAAAGCTCGCCGAGATTCGTATATTTTTCGGCAACCGCACCGGTCTCCTCTCTCAGCTCGCGCTTGCCGCACTCTATCGGCTCCTCGCCGTTTCCGTCGCGCTTTCCGGCAGGTATCTCGAGTAAAACGTCGTCGTACGGGCGGCGGTACTGGCGTTCCATAACTATCTCGTTTTTATCGGTAAGCGGAAGGATGCAAACCCCTCCGGGGTGCTCTATGACCTCGCGGCTCGCCGTCTTTCCGTTTGGCAGCTCCACCTCGTCTTTTCTGAGATTTATTATTCTGCCCTTGTAAATATATTCTTCCTTTATCGTCTTTTCGTTCAGCTTCACTTTAGTACTTCCTTTCGGCTCAGTATTCCTTTTGTCTTACAAATTTTATCACATCGGCGGTAAATTGTCAACAGCGTGCGCAGCTGCGGCGGAAAAAGCGAACAAATATAGAATTTTAAAAGGGCAATTTGTGAAAAATTGCATTTTTTCTATTTACAAAAGGATATTTATAATGTATAATGTTATATGTCTAAGTGTATGGGAATATTATGACATTCCAAAGTTAAAACAAAAGCAGTAAAAGGAGATTTAAAAATGGCAAAATACGTTCTCAGCGCCTTCGCAGACGAGGTAACTCCCGTCTTCGATAAGCAGCTCGAATACCTCAAAAAGCAGAACATAAAATACATAGAACCGAGAAACATAGACGGCACAAACGTTTCCTCACTCACTCTTTCTCAGGCAAAGGACGTCAAGAAGAAGCTCGATTCCTACGGCATCGGCGTTTCCTCCGTCGGCTCGCCGATCGGAAAGATCCATTTTGAGGACGATTTCGACGAGCATCTCAAGCTCCTTGAAAACACGATAGATATTGCCGAAATATTTGAAACAAAGAACATCCGTATGTTCAGCTTTTACTGCCCGAGAGAATCCGATCCCCATGAGTTCAGGGAAAAGGTGTTCCCGTGGCTCGAAAAGCTGCTTGAAGTCGCAGAGAAGAGGAATGTGAACCTCTGCCACGAGAACGAGAAGGCGATATACGGCGAAGCTCCTGAAGACTGCCTTGAAATCATGGAGCATTTCGGCGGCAGAATGAAGAGCGTGCTCGACATGGGCAACTTTGCCTTCTGTCAGAAGAACCCCATGCTCGGCTACGAGCTTCTGCATCCGTATATCGAGTATATACACATAAAGGACTCCTACTACGACGCTAATATCGTTCCTCCCGGACAAGGCGACGGACAGATACCCGAAATACTTGCAAAATTCGACAAGTATACCGATAAGAAGGTGTTCCTCACCCTCGAACCGCACCTCACTGTGTTCAGCGGTCTCGAAAAGCTCTCGAACCTCGACGACCTCAAGGGGCAGAACAAGTTCGCCACCCCCGACGAGGCGTTCGACGTCGCAACAAGCGAGCTCAGAAAGATACTCGCAAATATCGGACAAATTGTATAGGGAATAAATTGATTGAAAACGAGACTCCGTCTCGTGCTCTCCTCAGGCCCTTTTTGAAAAAAGCTCCTGAGAACCCCAAAAGCTTTTTATGTTTTGCAGTAAATTAAATGATTTATATAGGAGAAGCTGATATGAGTAAGACTTTGAAGATGCTGGCAATAGATCTTGGCGCTTCGAGCGGCAGAGGCATAGTCGGCAAATTTGACGGAAACAAGATAACCCTTGAGGAAACCCACCGCTTTACCAACGATCCCGTAAACCTCAACGGCGCGCTCTACTGGGATATGCTAAAGCTCTTTACGGAGATAAAGCACGCCATCTCAAACTGTGTGCTCTCGGAGGACAAGGACATCAGGAGCATTTCGATAGACACCTGGGGCGTCGACTTCGGATTTCTCGACGCAAGCGGTCAGCTAATAGGAAACCCATACAACTACCGCGATCCGAGGCTCACGCATGAGCTTATGAACGAGCTTTTCAGGATAATACCGAAAGAGGAGCTTTACAAGATAACGGGAACGCAGTTCCTCAACTTCAACTCCATATACCAGCTCTTCTCCTTCAAGGATCGCCCGTATATCCTCGAAAATGCAAAGGATATGCTCTTTGTGCCGGATCTGCTCAAGTACTTTCTCACCGGAACAAAGCAGACCGAATACACCATAGCTTCAACCTCTCAGCTGCTTGACGCAAAGTCGAGAAGCTGGGCGTGGGACGTCATAGACAAGCTCGGCTTCCCGAAGTCTATGTTCGGAAACATCGTTCAGCCCGGCACTTCCGCCGGAAAGCTGCTCCCGCACGTGCTTGACGAGGTTGGAAGCATCGACGCCGAGGTAATTTCCTGTGCTTCGCACGACACGGCTTCGGCAGTCGTTGCCGTCCCCTCTCAGGACGACGACTTCGTATACATTTCGAGCGGCACCTGGTCGCTCATGGGCAAGGAGATACCCGAGCCCCTCACCGGAGACCTCGCATACAAGTACGACCTCACAAACGAGGGCGGAACGGACGGCAAGATACGCTTCCTCAAGAACATCATGGGACTTTGGATAGAGCAGGAAAGCCGCCGTCAGTGGGCGAGAGAAGGCGAGAAGATATCCTTCGATGCGCTCTCCGACATGGCGATGGCATCAAAGCCGCACGCTTGCTTTATAAATCCGGACGACCTCGTATTCCAGACGCCCGGCAATATGCCCCGCCGCATTCAGGAGTTCTGCAAGAGGACAGGGCAGTACGTTCCCGAGACAAAGGGCGAGATAGTGAGATGCATATTTGACAGCCTCGCAATGTGCTACCGCAGCACTGTCGAGAGAATAGATGCGATAACCGGAAAGAAAGCTCCGTTTATAAACATAGTAGGCGGCGGAACGAAGGAGGTTCCCCTCTGCAAGCTGACGGCAGACGCCTGCGGAAGACCGGTTTATACCGGTCCCGTTGAGGCGACCGCTCTCGGAAACATCGCCGTTCAGGCAATAGCCCTCGGCGAGATAAAGGACACAAAGCAGGCAAGGGAAATAATCGCAAATTCCTTTGAGATATCCTACTTTGAGCCGCACGACACGGCTATGTGGGACGAGAGCTACGAGAGATTCAAGAAGATAGTCGAAATATCAAAGCAATAAATAAAAAAATATATACACCACTAAGGAGGACTAAAATGTCTACACAAAAAGCTTATGAGATGGCAAAGGAAATATATGCCGGTTACGGCGTTGACACCGAAAAGGCCATGGAACAACTCAAAAATGTATCAATCTCGCTTCACTGCTGGCAGGGCGACGACGTTATAGGCTTTGAGTCTGCGGAAGGCTCGCTCACCGGCGGTATTCAGACGACCGGCAACTATCCCGGAAAGGCTCGCACGATAGACGAGCTGAAGCAGGACATAGAGTTCGTAATGTCCCTTCTCCCCGGAAAGCAGAAGCTCAATCTTCACGCTCTCTACCTCGACAACGGCGGCAAAAAGGTCGACAGAGACCAGATAGAGCCAAAGCACTTTGAGACGTGGGTTGATTTTGCAAAGAAAAACAAGATAGGCCTTGATTTTAACCCGTCTTTCTTCAGCCACGCCCTCTCGGAGAACGGCACCCTCTCAAGCCGCGACAAGTCTGTAAGAGAATTCTGGATAGAGCACGGCAAGCGCTCGAGAAAGATAGCCGAGTACTTCGGCAAGGAGCTCGGAATCCGCGCTGTGACAAACTTCTGGATGCCCGACGGCTCGAAGGACACCCCCGTTGAAAAGCTCTCCGCACGCGAGCGCATGAAGGAATCCCTCGACGAGATATTCGCTCTCCCGATAGACATAAATTGCGACAGAGACGCTCTTGAGAGCAAGCTCTTCGGCATAGGACTCGAGAGCTACACCGTCGTTTCCAACGAATTTGTCTACGCTTACTGTGCAAAGAATCCGAACACCATGGTTTGTATGGACGCAGGTCACTATCATCCGACCGAAGTCATCTCCGACAAGATTTCCACGGCGGCTCTCTTCTATGATGAAATGCTGCTTCACGTAAGCCGCCCCGTAAGATGGGACAGCGACCATGTAGTTATACTCAACGACGAGATACAGGCTATCGCAAACGAGATAGTAAGAAACGACCTCTTCGGCAAGGTAAACATTGCGCTCGACTACTTCGACGCTTCCATAAACCGCATTACCGCCTGGGTGACCGGCGTAAGAGCTACTCAGAAGGCTCTGCTTGCGGCTCTGCTTACTCCGAATGACAAGCTCAAGGAATTTGAGGCAAGCGGCGACTACACCTCGCGCCTTGCTCTCTCGGAGGTCTACAAGACTCTCCCCTTCTCTCTCGTTTGGGACTACTTCTGCGAAAAGGAAAATGTTCCGGTCGCAGAAAAATGGGTTGAAGAAGCCAAGAAGTACGAAGCTGACGTCACCTCAAAGAGAATATAAAAAATACAGAGCCGCTGCCAAGGCAGCGGCTCTCTCTCAGTGAAGAGAGAAAAGTGAAGAGATAAGAGAAAAAGGAAAATCTTTGATTTTCCTCAGGAAGGTCTCATTTAGATCTGATTAAGGAAGTTTTCAATGTTAAACCAGTTTTCAAGAACAGAGCTGATATTCGGCAAAGAGGCAATGGAAAAGCTGTCGGAAAGCCGAGTTGCCGTATTTGGCATAGGGGGCGTCGGCGGATACACCGTTGAGGCGCTGGCAAGGAGCGGAGTCGGTCACCTCGACCTCATAGACGACGACAGGGTTTGCCTCACGAATATAAACCGTCAGATATACGCAACGCGCAAAACCGTCGGAAAATACAAGGTAGACGTCGCCGAGGAGCGTATTCACGAGATAAACCCCGATTGCGACGTGCGCACTTACAAGACCTTTTTTATGCCCGACACAAAAGATCAGTTCGACTTTTCAGAGTACGATTATGTAGTCGATGCGATAGACACGGTCACGGGAAAATTAGAGCTTGTAATGTCATCAAAGGCCGCTTCTGTGCCGATAATAAGCTCTATGGGTGCGGGAAACAAGGTCGATCCGACGGCGTTTGAGGTGGCGGATATATACAAGACCTCCGTCTGCCCTCTCGCCAAGGTAATGCGCCGCGAGCTGAAAAAGAGTGGCGTGCGCTCTCTGAAGGTCGTGTACTCAAAGGAACAGCCCATAAGGCCGCTTGAGGATATGGCGATAAGCTGCCGCACAAACTGCATCTGCCCTCCCGGGACGGCGAGAAAATGCACGGAGCGCCGCGATATTCCCGGCTCCAATGCGTTTGTGCCGTCGGTCGTCGGACTTATTATCGCCGGCGAAGTGATAAAAGACCTGACATCGTTCAGCCGCGGAGAAAGGTAGAATTTAATTAAAATCCGATTGATTTTTATAAGAAAGAGAAGCCTCATTTTCAGGCTCCTCTTTTTTTGTCCGTTATATACGGCAATTTATCCGATATGTTTTCCAATCGCCATTAAAACCTTATCGTATTGAAATAGTACCCCGTCATAATTCCCTCTTTATACAGGTGTCCTTCATCCGAGAAGGTCAGCACGCGCGGAATAGCGTACTCACCGGCCTCCTGAAAATTGATGACGGTGAGTCCGGTCGTGCAAATATCAAAATGGGTGGTAAAAGAGGGGTACGGTATGTCGAGAAGGCAGCTCATGAACGCAAGTCCGAAGCCCTGGTGTGCAAAGAGCGCTATCCTCTCGCTGTTACGGCTCTGTATCTTATATCTTCCGCTGTACCTTTCGTGCTCGTAACCGAGCGAGGCAAGCCACTTGTCACTCTCGTCGTAGATGCGCTCAATTCCCTTCTTGTAGTCGCGGTCGACGAGCTTCGGGTGGTTATACCACTCGAATCCGAGGTCTCGCATAGACTTGTCGAGCATGAGCACCCTCGTGTCGGGATCGCTGAAGAGCCACGTCCAAGAGCCACTTTTTGTCTTTACGATAAAGTCATTCCAGGTGTAGCTCTCGTTACAGAAATCCAGCTCGGTAATCTCCTTTTTCAGCATTTCGCAGAGCGGTTTTGCGGTGAGCTTCGCGCGCTCGGAGGTGGACGCAAATACCCTGTCGATGCCGTAAGCCGAAAGGCGCTTGCCCAGTGCCTCAGCCTGACGTTCTCCGAGCGGTGTGAGTGAATCGGGTGAATATATGGGATCTCCGTGGCGAACGTAGAATAAAATCATTTTTATTATCTCCTTTTACAAAAGTCTGAACACATCTATTATTATAGCAAAATATATGGATTTGTCAATAAATGC
>CAJOMW010000040.1 GCA_905235695.1 uncultured Clostridia bacterium
GGCTGAGGGCATATATCAGATGATACAGGTCTACGGCATGAGTCAGGAAGAGGCGGCGAAAATGCTGGGAAAGAGCCAGTCCGCCATAGCGAACAAGCTGAGGATACTGAGACTGCCCGGCGAGTTGCTTTTTGTTATAAGAGAAAACGGACTGACCGAACGCCACGCAAGGGCGCTTCTGAGGCTCGACAACGACGCGGACAGGATAAAGGTCTTGGAGCAGGTGATAAGGAGAAATCTGAACGTAGACGCCACGGAAAAGTTTATAGACAAGTACATAGAAAACAAAAAAAGCACGGCGGAGAGCTCCGCCGCGCCGATTTACGCTATTAAGGATATAAGACTGTTTTTAAACACGATCAGCCACGGGATGGACGTAATGAGGCAGTCGGGCATCCCCGCGGAATACGGCAGGGACGATACGGATTCGGAAATAGTGCTGACGATAAGGATACCGAAGAACTCAAAACCGGCGGCTAGCTGATGACCTCGCCGAGGTGTGAGAGCACGTTTACAAAATAGTCCGGCAGGGGGGTGGTGAGAGTTATCAGTTCACCGCTTTTCGGGTGGATGAAAGACAGCTCCCTTGCGTGAAGGCACTGTCCTTCGAGGCCTTTTTCCGGCTTTTTGCGGCCGTAGACCATGTCGCCGATTATCGGGTGGCCTATATATGCGAGGTGCGCCCTTATCTGGTGCGTTCTGCCCGTTATCAGCTCGACTTCGAGCAGTGCCTTGTCGGGATATGTCTTTTTGACCTCGTATTTCGTTATTACCGTCTTTATATCGTCGTCGTATTTGATATGCATAGCTCTTTTTGCGAAAGATATACACCCTGTTTTCCTTTTGGTCTTTATACAGATAATCCCGGAGCGTCGCACTCTTTTTTTCGGGCACGCCGTAAACGACGCAGAGATACTTTTTGTGCAGCTCTCTGTCCTTTATCTTTTGGTTGAGTATGGCGAGCGATTTTGCGTTTTTCGCCGCTATGACTATGCCGCAGGTATTTCTGTCGAGCCTGTTGCAAAGGGATGGTGCAAAGGAGTTCTGACGGGTGGGATCATATTCGCCCTTCTTGTAGAGATATCCGCAGAGACGGTCTACGAGTGTGGTCTCGCCTTCCCTGCCGTCGCCTGTGTGGACAAGCTCCCCCTGGGGCTTGTCTATAAGGATGATATTCTCATCCTCGTACACTATCTCCTCTTCTTTCAGGTCAAGCCGCGGCGATTCAAAGTCGGCTGCCTTACGCTCCTTTTTTCCGTCGTCGAAAAACTCGTCGGAAATATAGAGCTGTATTTCATCGCCTTCCTGTACCCTCGTCCCGGGCTCGGCTTTTTTTCCGCAGAGCTTTATGCGCTTTGTTCTGAGAAGCTTATAGAGGAGCGGATCGGGAATATTGCAAAGCGTCTTTTGCAAGAGCTTGTCCATTCGCTTGCCGTCATCGTCTTTTGTGACAACTATCGTTCTTATGAAAAACATTCCCTTCTTTTTCTTTCATTATATGACAAAAGCCCCGTTTTGTCAACCGTTAACAAAAGAGCGAAGAGCCGTCAGCCCTTCGCAAGCGTTTTGAAATTTTATGCCGGGGAGCCGTGTGGATGCCAAGGAAAACCCTGCCTTAGCAAGGGTGGTGCCCTATCCGCCGCTCTGTGCTCCCAACATCCGGCGTTCTCCGGTCCTTTTTCCGACCTGTTTCATTCGGGAATCGGGAGAAGCCGGGAGGTCTGCATCCCGCTTCCGGAATCACGGGCTCCAATTTCGTGATGTGGGTTTATAGAAGCAAACATCACGAACCCTCCAGCGTATTAACTTTATCCGCATTTTATTATATGCAGACGCCTTCGCTTTATACTACTCGGCGTCCTCCTGAGATGCGTCGTAGTCTATCTCGGACATAAACTCGTCTTCAAATGCATCGGCGGCTCTGTCAAACTCTTCGTCGTCCTCGATAGTGACGAGTATCTCCTCGCCGTCCTCATCGGTTACGATTTTGAGGATAACGTATTCCTCCTCATTTCCCTCGACCGGGATAAGGGCAACGTAGGTGTTGTCTTCGAGCTCTATTCTGCCTATAAACTCAAAATCGCTCTCGTTTCCGTCCTCGTCCGTAAGCGTGAAAACTTCCTGTTCGTATTCAAAAGTCTCATCTGACATAGAATTCACTCCATTCATTGGTTGTATAGATATTTTATATTATTTTTTCTCGTCTGTCAAGTACTATGCTTCAAAAAAGAGCTGTTTTATACTACATTTTGTGACAAAAACCGCTGCTTTTGCATATATTTTGACAAAATATGCGTTTTATACCGCATATAGCCGTTTCCCACACTGCCCATATTCTTAAAGACTGTAGAAACTACTTGATTTTGTCCCAGTATTCCTTAGCGGCTTTTTCCGTCTTATTATCTCCGTACTCGTAGTACTTTCTGTCCTTTATGTCGTCCGGAAGATACTGCTGAGGATAGTAGTGATTCGGATATTCATGCGGATAGACGTACTCTTTGTTCTTGTTTGCTGACGGCTGATACGAGTCGCGTATATAGTCGGGCATATTTGCGCCGAGGCCTGCGTGAATATCCTTTGCCGCCGCAGAGTATGCGAGATATGCGGAATTGGACTTCGGAAGCGTAGCGAGGAATATCACAGCCTCCGCAAGCGGAAGCCTTGCTTCGGGAAGTCCGAGCTGAAGAGCGTTGTCACAGCAAGCCTTTACTACGACCGCCGCCATTGGATACGCAAGACCTATGTCCTCGGACGCTATGACGAGAAGTCTCCTTATCGGCGAGAGAAGATCCCCCGCCTCGAGCATTTTCGCAAGGTAGAATATCGCCGCATTCTCATCCGAGCCTCGTATCGACTTCTGAAAGGCGGACATCAGGTCGTAGTGCTCGTCGCCGTCCTTGTCCATTTTGAGAGAGTAGGCGGATATGCCCTGAGACGCAAAGTCGGGCGTCATCTTGCTTCCCTGCGCCGCATAGCACAGCTCGAGCGCACCGATTGCGCGCCTTACGTCGCCTCCGGCGCACTTGGATATATAAGTCAGCGTCTCGTCTGCATTTTTCGGTATTTCTTCCGGCTCCGAGCCGTTTTTCTCGCTCTCAAGCAACTTATAAGCGCGTACCAGCGCCTTCTTTATTTCCGACGATTCGACCGACTTGAACTCGAACACCGAGCATCTCGAAAGCACCGCCGGGTACACCGAAAAATACGGGTTGTCCGTCGTCGAGCAGATAAGAGTTATCCTGCCGTCTTCTATAAATTCGAGCAGGCTCTGCTGCTGCTTTTTGTTGAAGTACTGTATCTCGTCGATATACAGAAGTATGCCGTCCGAGCCGAACATCGTATCGGTCTCCTCTATGACGCTCTTTATGTCGGAGAGCGAGCCGTTTGTCGCATTTATCTTTCGCATGGTCATTCCGGCGTTTTTTGCGATGATGTTCGCAACGGTCGTCTTTCCCGTGCCGGAGGGACCGTAAAAGACCATGTTCGGTATCTTTCCGTTTTCTATCGCCTTTGCAAGCAGTGAATTTTCGGACAGAAGATGCTTTTGTCCAACAACTTCAGAAAGCTTTGAAGGGCGAATCTTATCCGCAAGCGGAGAAGGCATCGGCATAGCTCCTTTCTCTTGTTTTTTATACATAGTGTTCCGTCAGACGCGATATAGCGCTCTGTCAAGGCAAAATCGGTATTTTCCGTCGAAATCGGCAAGCCCTGCCCGGTTTTCTTTTTCGCCTATCAGTAATTTGCCTCTATTTTTTCTCCGCGAAGCAGCATTAGAAGTCTCTCTGCTATTGCGGTGACGTACGAGCGGTTGGTGTAGAACTCGCTCGAAGAGTCGAGCGTTATGAGCGCACGCGTGGTTGAGATCGTGCTGAAGGTATAGGTGTGCTCCTCGCCGTAGACCGATCTTACGGTAAACGAAAGCTCCTCGGAGCCCGTAACGTCGCTCTCGGCGGCATATCCCTCTATCTTTACGGATAAAAGCGAGATGAAGAACTGCCTAAACGACGAAGCGTCGACAGTAAGTCCCGTTGTAAGCTCGGTTACCTTCAGGTCGCTTCCCTCTCCCTCGAGGACGAATCTGCACGAAGCGTCTTCTGTCTTAACGTCTATCTGAGACACGTTCTTTATGTTCATCTGGAAAACATTTTCGTCTATGAAGTCCATAAGCTCGTAATCGAGGAAGGGTGCCGATGAGACGGGGAGAAGCACTATGGTATCCATATATTCGGAGTATGCGTAGTAAGTCTTGCCGGAGGCGGCGCTTGTAAACGAATTGCCCGTCAGGAATCTCGACTCCTTGCCTTCCACCTTATAATACACGTCGTTTGAGGGATTATCAAATCCGTATTTTTCAAAAAGCTCAGCCGCCCTGTCTAATCCGCCGTTAAGGACATTCTTCTCGATAACCTTGGTGCCGGACAGGCTTTGAAGGGATGCGAGAGCGTCGTAATAGTTTGAGAGCGAGGCGGAATAGCTTGCCGGGAACGAGAGCTTGTGAAGGTCGGTGTCGCCCGTGCCCTCGCGCCGGTCTTCCGGGACGATATGGCTCTTTATGAACGGCTGACCAAATCTGTCTATATCAAATTCTTCCATGTACTGATACTCGTTCTGAGTGAGAGCTTCGGCGATTATAGGGCTGTACAGGGAGTACTCGTCGTCAAAGAACACGGCAAGAGACGTATCGACGACGTACACAAACGGCTTGCCGTCAAGTCTCGCATAATACGAATCCCCCGAGAGCAGCATATTTCCTATATACACTTTATAGACGTCTCCGCCGGAGGAGGTCACCGTAAAAGAAGCGGGGTTATCGCCTTTGCTCAGTCCAAACGGGGAAAGAGACTCTTCGGACGTGTATCTTCCCTCTATTTTCTGAAGCGCCAGCGTGTATCTCGACTGAAATCTTATCTGCGCCATCTGCTGTGCGTCATAAAGGAGCATTTCCCCGCCCCTTACGAGGTATTCGCCGGTATATGTGTCAAGGTAGACCTCGTATTCGCCGTGGGAATTTTCGACCTTTACGCTCACAAGCTCGTCAGCAGCGACCTCCGGGAACATAAAAGGGCGCGACGAGTAGGTTATCTTGCTGTCGGAGTCTACTTTTACGCTGTCTTCCGTTCTCTCAACTACGTTTACCCTGCTTCCGTTTTCGGTTGAATACATATATTCGAGAAGGTCTCCGTCTTCGTCATAAAGCGGCAGTGTAAGAGAGTAGTCGCTGTGCAAATTTACGAGAACGGCGTAAAGTGCGCCGAGTACTGCCGCAAGTGCGGCAAGTATGATGATCAGTGTCTTCTGCCTGCCAAGCGTCGTCTTTTTGTTTTTTTCCGTATTGTTCAAGTTTTCAGCCATTATGCTTTCTTCCTCTTCATGTAAACGAATATGCCGACAGCGGCGATTATAACGGGAATGACGGTCGAAAGAAGCACCATATACCTCTTGAAGTCGTCCTGGGATACGGTGATAGCCGTGTCGTCAAGCACCTTGTAACCTATGCCGGTCACCACGCTCTTATTGCCCATCGCCGAGAATGCGCTCTTGAGGACATCGGCGTTGGCGTAGGACTGGACGGAGACGTAGTTCAAATATTCGACCGAGCCGCACACGAGTACGTTTGCGCGGCGCTCGACGCCGTCATATATCTTTGTATAGGTAGAGAGCGTCATGACGGGTGCCGATGCGTTCTCGTCGAGCTTTCCGTCGCGGTATATTGATGCGCCGCCCGACGTCTCATATACAGCCGACACCTCGCGCTCTCCCTTTTCGCTGAATGTTATCTCAAGAGGAGAGGCGTTTGCAAAGACCGTCGCCTGGACGCCCGAGCTCGTGATGGCGGAATGTATCCTTCCTCCGCTCGTTGAAGGATCGCTCGCCGTGCCGATAAAATACAGTCCGTACGGATCGAGAGCCGCGGCAGACGACTCGTATATAACACTTCCCGGCTTATACGATACTCCCCAGTCGTCGGCGAGGAAGCTCGAGAGCTCGGGGAGGGACGGCGTGTCGGGACCTATGAACACCATGAGGTTGCCGTAGCTTCTCGTGAGGTAGCTGCTTAGCATACCTATCTCGTTGACGCGCCCCTCTTTTCCCTCGGATATGCCTGTATAGTCGTATTTCGGGTTGCATATTATGAGAAGGTCGTAACGCGAAAGCTCCTCTTCGGTAACTGCCGATATCTCGATATCCGAGACCTCGTATCCCTGCTCGCGCAGCAGCGTCTCCATGGCGTTCCTCTTGTCTTCGCCGTGACCGGTGATAAACGCCGCTCTCTGAGTTTCGGCTATCGCCGTCTGCATTATTGCGCTCGTGAGCTTGTTCTCGCCGTCGTATGCGAATACGCTGCCTGTTCCGGAGGAGAACTTAAAGAAGTTTCGCTCGCTGTAAACGACATATCTCTTTGTCTCTGCGCAGTTTACTATAACGGAGTGGTTTGATATCGTGTCTGCGCTTGTTTTTTTGAACTGGTTGAAGTAGATGGGATCCTTCTGCGAGTCGCGGAAGGATATTGTGACGTTTCCGCATGCGCTTGCGTACTTTTCGGCAAGTCTCTTTACGTAAAGCAGTGTGTCCACGTCGTCCACCTTGTCCTCGGTCATGCAGAATATTATCTCGACCTTCTGCTCCAAATTTGAGAGCACGTCCATAGTCTCCTCGGAGAGGTCGTATATGCGGTTTGTGGTAAGATCTGCGTAAAAGCCGCCGTTTCTGTCCGCAATAAAGCTGAACACGGCGTTGAGAAGTATAATAAATGCGGAAAATATCACGGTAAACGCTATTGCCGCAGAGCCGTACCTGAACTTTTTCGAGGACGTTATATTTTTAATGCTTTTTTTGCTATCCATCGGTCATATATTTCCTTTCGGTAAATTTTTGAAAACAACTGCGCCTTTATGCCCAGCGTCTCTTCTCGTACACGCGTATCGTGAGGGAGAGAAAGACTACCGTAAGGCTGATATAATAGACCACCGCCGTAATGTCGAAAACTCCGCTCGTGAACGGATAAAACCTGTCAAACACCGAAAACCACCTGATGACCGTTCTCACGGCACTGTTTGCGATAAGCGACGGCAGAAGGCTGAGGATGTACAGAAATATAAAGGCGCCGATCGACGAAACCGCCGCAACTATCTGAGCTTCCGTCAATGCTGAGAGGAAAAGTCCTATCGAGATGAACACGGCTCCTATGAGAAGGATGCCTATAACGCTTCCTATGACGGTCGGAAGATTGAGCTTTGAAATCACGTCCTCCTGCGTCCTTGCAAGCCTGCACAGAGTCAGGATATTGAGAAATGACGACGCTATAAGCGTCCCGGCAAAGAGCGTGTACGCCGCAAAGAACTTTGCGGTTATCACTCCCATGAGGCTGACGGGAGAGGTCAGTATTATCTGCTCGGTCCTCGTCTTTCTCTCTTCGCTCAGAAGCTTCATGGTAAGAAGCGGTATGAGCACTATAAACGACACTAAAATAAAGGCGAAATAAAGATTTGTCGACGTTGTCTGCGCGCCGAATGTGGTTATCGAAAAGATAACCCCCGATATCGCAAAAAATATCGCCGCAAAAACGTAGCCCGTCGGGCACGTGAAGTATGCAAGCATTTCTCTCTTGTATATTGCTCCCATGATGATTTTCCTTTCAATTCCAAGTTGTGACGGAAAAAGCCGTATCTTATTCGGAAGGCTCGCCGTCTTTTGCTTCCCCTTCGCTCCCCACGAGCGAGATGAACACGTCCTCGAGATTTGCTCCCTCCGGCTCAAGACCTACCATGTAAAGTCCCTTGTCCGCAACCTTTCTGAAGAGCATCTTTCTCACGTCAACGTCGCTCTGCGTCTCTATCAGATACGAATATGCGTCGCCGTCCTTCTGGTCGAGAAATTCGCACGACGTCACGCCCGTAACGCTTTCTATAAGGCTGATGACCTCCGCCCTTTGACCTGTTATCTTGGCAATGAGCTTTCTTGCGCCGGTGAGCACCTCAAGCTCGTCCGTCTTTGCGTCGGCAACTATCTTTCCCTTGTTTATTATCACTATCCTGCCGCATACCGACTGCACCTCGGGCAGTATGTGTGAGCTTAAAATGACGGTGTGCTTTTTGCCGAGGGCAGTAATGAGGTTTCTTATCTCGATTATCTGCTTCGGATCAAGTCCGACGGTCGGCTCGTCGAATATGAGCACATCCGGATTTCCTATAAGAGCCTGCGCTATGCCGACTCTCTGGCGGTAGCCCTTTGACAGATGACTTATCGGGCGCTTGTACACGTCCTCTATCCTCAGCACCTCGCATATTTCGTCTATGTGCTTCTTTTTGTTGAACGTGCACTTTTTGAGATTATATACGAAGCTTAGGTATTCTTTTACCGTCATGTCGAGATAAAGCGGCGGATGCTCAGGCAGAAAACCGATGTGCTTTTTTGCGCCTATCGGGTTTTCGAGAACGTCAATGCCCGCTATCTTTGCGCTTCCGCTGGTTGCGGAAAGGTAGCCGGTGAGTATGTTCATTGTCGTTGTCTTTCCCGCACCGTTCGGGCCGAGAAAGCCGAGTACTTCGCCCTCGCTCACCGAAAAGCTTATATCGTCTACCGCATAGGCGGAGCCGTATTTTTTCACAAGGTGGTTTATTTCTATCATCTGAAAAAACTCTCCTTCGTTTGTCTTTTTGCTTATTTTAACATATATTTTAAGGTCTGTAATGTCGAATTTGTGTACTTGAAATGACGTTAAATGAAAATGCTGTGACTTTATGCGAAAATTCCCTGAAAAGTTCC
>CAJOMW010000041.1 GCA_905235695.1 uncultured Clostridia bacterium
GAGGTTTTATCAAACTTTGTGTTGTCGGCGGCAAGATATATTTTCTTCGCCGACTGCATAAACGCCTTTTTTATCTGGGCATTGTAGTCGCGAGTGTCGGTAGCACCCTTCTGCATATCAAGCCCCTTGCAGGAAATTACGGCAAGGTCGACGTTGTATTCGCCTATCACTTCCTCCGCCTTTCTTCCGGCAAAAGACAGACCGTTCCTCACAAATTCGCCGCCGGTGGAGATTATTCTCCAGTCGCTTTTCTGCGGCGCTTCGAGAAGTATCTGTATCGAATTGGTTATGAGGGTTATATTGCTCTTTTCGGATATGCTCTTTACGGTAAAGAGAGCGGTTGTGCTCGAATCGAGAAGAATGTAGTCGCCGTCGTTTATAAGTGTGCCGATTATATCGGCTATATACTTCTTTCCCTCAACGTTTGTCTGCTGGCGGACGGTGAAGGGCAAATCGACGTTGAGGCTGTCATTTTTTACAGCCCCTCCGTAGGTTTTCTTGGCAAGACCGTCTTTCTCGAGCTTGTCGAGGTCACGTCTTATTGTTTCTTCGGTAACGTTGTAATACTGCGCGAGATCTCCGACGATTACTTTTCCTTCGACGGTGAGACGCGTAAGTATCTCATTTCTTCTCTCGATAGGAAGCATACATACCCCCGAATAATAAAATTAGTGAATAGTGAAAAATGAATAATGAATAGTGAATAATTAAGGCAGCAAAAGCTCCGCTTTTGCTTATAAAATTGTGGACCAGAGCTCCTTATCGGGATTCGGTATTACCGAGAAGTCGAGCAGCATTCCCTCGTCGCCGACGACCACCTTTGCGCGGTCAATCGCCGCAGTGACGGAAGCGACGGTTCCCGTAAGGAGCATATATGATTTTCCGCACATACCTCTCGCTATTCTCAGCTCTATGAGCTTTACGTCGGCCGCCTTTGCTGCCGTATCTGCCGCGACTATTATCGAAGGAGCCGAAAACGTTTCGAGTACGCCGAGCGCCTTCGCCTCGCCTATCTCTCCGCCGCCGTATATAGCCTTGAAGATGTCCTCATGCGGATTTCCGAGAACGAACGAGTCCGAAAGCTGATCGGGGAACTTTACCTTTGATGCGTCTATCGACGCACGAACGGCGCTGAGCTCTCCGGTTATAAGGACGATATATTTTCCGGGGCAAACCGTTGCCGCCTGGATTATATCCACCTTTGAAGTTTTTACCATCGTATCTGCGGCCGTCATACCGCTCGATACGGTTTTATATTCTACCATTCCAATGGCTTTGCTCATAATTCCGAACTTTCCTTTCACACAAGACCGATTACTTTGCCTCTATAAGAACGTATTTATCGGTTACCTCCGACACTGTTCCGCTTATCGAAGCGTGTACCGGAAGGCTGAGGGCGTTTTCGGCCGGACTGCCGACAACTTCTCCGGCGCTTACTCTGTCCCCGACCTTTACTGCGGCGACCGAAGGAGCGCCGATGCTCTGCGAGAGCATTATCCTGACTTTCCTTGCGTCAAGGAGCGTATCGTCAAGCGGAGCGGGAACGTCGTACTTTGTGAGTCCGAGTCTTGCGGTCAGCCTGTCGATCGGCACCTTTCTGAACTCTCTAGTTGCGGAAACGTCTTTCATCGCAACGTCGTCCGGTATTTTTATGCCGCCTTTTCTGAGTGCGCTCTTTGTATGCGAAATAAGGGTTCTCGGATTGAGGTTCTGACCGCAGGCGTACATTTCGCAAAGTCCGCATGCGGAGCAGAAAAACGTGTTTATGTAAGGCTTGGTATCACTGACGACTCCCGACGTTGCCACATGCATGAACTTGTGCGGCTCTATCGGATGTCCGAGGAGATTTCTCGAACAAAGATCCGTACACATTCTGCAGTTACAGCAGACAGACATTGCTCTTTTCATGTCTATGCTTATCGGAGTCAGCCGCTTTGCCACGATGTACTGATACTGGGGCATAACGAGAACGGCGTTTGATGTCTTGGTCACAACGTCATTTCTGTGAGCTATCATTCCCGTCATTGGACCGCCGGCAATAAGCACGGGGTCGTCGACGGTCGCTCCGCCTGCCAAATCAATAAGCTCGCCGTAGGTCATACCAAGCGGTGCTTTCAAAGTTATAGGGTTTTTGACTTCGCCGCATACCGTTATGTATTTATACGTAACGGGTGCGCCTTCCTTTATGGCGCGTGCGGTGTTGAGTGCCGTCTCGACGTTGAAAACCACAACGCCGACGGTTATCGGAATTTTTCCCGGTGCCACTACCCTGCCCGTCGTCTCGTATATCGTGACGACTTCGTCTCCTGCCGGATATATTTCGGGGAGCAGCCCTATTTCCGTATTTTTGTAGTTGGATATTATCTTGTTTACTGCCGCAATAGCCCCTTTGTAAGCAGGCTTTACGGCGATAATAATTCTCGACGCTTCGCAAGCGTCTGCTATGACGCTCAGTGCGTCAAGTATCTCCTCTGCGTGAAATTCGAGAACCTGTCTGTGAAGCTTTAACAGAGGCTCACATTCAGCGCAGTTGAGTATTATGGTGTCCGCCGCCTTATTCAGCTTTGCGTAGGAAGGAAATCCCGCTCCGCCGGCGCCTGCGACACCCGCATTTTTCATTATCTGCGAAAGTGTGTTAAAATCCATCTTATATATCCCTGATAAACAAATTGGTTAAGTTTTAATGGTATCTGAATTATAATGTGCAGTTTGAAAGCAAAATCGGCAATGACCGAAAGCCTCCGGTAAATCCGAAATTTTCACTCTCGGCCGATATGCGCTTACAAGCTGCTCGGATCGTCTATGATTCCGACGATTGCCGCATCCACCGGTGCGCCCTCAAGTCCGCAGCCTATCCTCGCCGCGGATCCCGTCGCTACGAGAACCGTCTCGCCTACTCCGGCTCCAACATTGTCTATCGCAATAAAATCGGCTTCGCCCATATTACCGCTGAGTTTTTCCAAAGGCTCGACTATGAGCAGCTTCTGACCTATTAAATTTTCATTTTTGCGCGTGGACACTACGTGCCCTACTACTTTGCCTATAATCATTCTTTGCCCATGCCTTTCCCGGATATCGGATTTTGATTTTTTGTACCCGGCGGCTCGCCGTTTTGTCAGCAAGCCGCCGCTAAAAGATGTGTACTTTTTGAGAAAATATTACTTGATGGAAGGAAGTATCTTCTCAACGTCGTTATGAGGTCTCGGAATTACGTGCGTTGCTATGAGCTCGCCGAGCTTGGAAGCTGCCGCCGTGCCGCTTTCTACTGCGGACTTAACTGCTCCGACGTCGCCTCTTACCATAACGGTTACGAGTCCGCTGCCGATTTTCTCTGTGCCGACCAGCTCAACGTTAGCCGCCTTGCACATTGCATCTGCCGCCTCAATAGCTGCTACAAGTCCTCTTGTTTCAACTAAACCAAGTGCCTGCTGATTCATGGTTACATTCTCCTTATTTTCAGATTTTTTTGACGGAGAAGCCTTGCCCTTTGTCACCATTTCCATGACTTCGGGTGACGTTGCAGCGATAACGCTCGACGCCGGCTTTGCCTTAGGCTTTCCCTGTGACTTTTTTTCTGCCATCTTACTGTCTCCTGAGTTTTGTTAATTGATTAAAACTTGGGGAGTATCTTTTCTACGTCTGCGTGAGGTCTCGGGATTACGTGAGAAGCTATTATCTCGCCGAGCTTGGAAGCTGCAGCGGTTCCGCTTTCAACGGCTGCCTTAACTGCTCCGACGTCTCCTCTGACCATAACGGTTACGAGAGTCCGCTACCGATCTTCTCGGTACCGATGAGTACTACCTCTGCTGCCTTTACCATTGCATCTGCTGCTTCGATCGCTGCCGTAAGGCCTCTGGTTTCGATCATTCCTAATGCTTCAAGTGACATTGTTTTGTCCTCCTTAGAGTTTGATTATATTTTTTTATTTTTTTATTTTTTACTGATTTACTATGGCTATCTTCAAGCCGTCCTGACGAAGATTTGTCTCAAGCGCTTCGTTTATCTTGTCAAGCGGGAACTTGTGAGTTATAAGCTCTGACATCGGAAGTCCTATGCCCTTTGCCCTCTTTAAGAAATCAAAGGTCGTTGCGTAATCTCTGAGCGTGTACACCCACGATCCGACAGTCGTTATCTCCTTAGAGCAGATATCGAAGTGCGGATTTATCGTGGCGTCGCCGCCGTTGATGAAGAATCCGAGCTCGCAGAGACCGCCGCCGTTTCTTATGAACTTGTAGATGTTGGCGTGTGCCACGGGAGAACCGGTGCACTGGAACGCAAAGTCCGCAAGGTATCCGCCGAAAGCGTCCTTGACTGCGCCGGCAAGCTCATCTATGCCCTTGTGATCCTTGAAGTTTACTGTGTTTGTTGCTCCCATCTTGCGAGAGAACTCAAGTCTCTTTTCGTTTCCGTCAAGCGCAACTATGTTCTCTATGCCCATGGTGCGAAGAACGGCAATGCATATAAGACCGATAGGTCCGCATCCCTGGACTACCACTCTCGAATTGAATCTGAGTATACCTGTTGTCTTTGCACGCTCTACCGCATGGATAAGCACTGCGCACGGCTCGATAAGTATACGGGAATCGAGGTCGAGGTCGCTGACGTTGAATATCGTCGAGCCGCCCTTGACTACCAAGTAGTCGGAAAACCAGCCCTGGAGGTGGTTGCTGTCGTCGTCGGGAAGAAGTCCGTAAACGTCTGCGCCGCCTACATTCTGCTTGTTGAGGTCGAACATCGTTATGTCGGGGTTATCCTTGAATATCATACAGGTTACGACCTTGTCGCCGACATTCAGAGGCTTGCCCGCACTGTCCTTCTCTACGTTCTTGCCCTTCCACACTATCTCGCCCGTTCCCTCGTGTCCGAGAGCTACGGGGATAAGTCCGAAGGGATCTCTCTTGAATTCATGCGCGTCTGTTCCGCATACGCCGCAGCCTTCAACCTTGACGAGAACGTCGTCGTCTCCGAGCGGAGGAACGGGAAATTCCTTTACGTCAAAGTGTTCGAGCTTGGTGAGCATTGCAACTCTCGCAGTCTTCGGAATTTCTCCGGGCGATGTCTGAGCTGCCGATGCGGTCGACGGAGCACTCTTCATATTAGAAATGACCTGCTTAACGATGGCTTCTATATCGTTCGTGTTCAAATCCATATTCATACTCCGTTTCTTATGTATTGTATTATTTTTTATGCGAAGTGTTCTTCAAAGTACTTTCTCCCGTACTCGCCGAGAGCCGTGTCCTGCTCCGCCGTTCCGCCGCTCACTCCGAGTCCGCCGATGACTTCCGATCCCGATATGAGCGGTTCTCCGCCGCCGAATATCACGATCCGTCCGTTGTTGGTGAACTGTATTCCGTAGAGCGATCCGCCGGGTGCGGCAAGGGACGCGAGCTTTGAAGTGGGCATTTTGAGCGATACGACCGTAAACGCTTTATTTACGGCAATATCGAGGCTTGCGATGAAAGCGTCGTCCGATCTTTCGAGAGCTATGAGATTTCCGCCGCCGTCGGAGACCGCAACGACCGTCTTTACCCCCATATCCGCCGCCTTTGTCTGAACCGCGCGTATTATTTCACGCGCCGCCGAGAGCGTCATCTTCTTTATGCCTTTTCCCTCGCTCTTTTTGGGAGCGGTGCTTTCAGCCATTATCTCCTTTACGACGCTGTCGACTATCTTATTTATATCGTGGCTCATAACAAACCCCGTCTTTGATTACTTGAGGGATTCGAGTACCTTCTTGGTTATCTCGGCTATAAGCGCTGCGTCGTCAGTCGAGCCCGTTCCGCACGATCCTCCGCACGATGTGCATGAATGGCAGCTGGGAAGACCTGCTTTTTTGTTCGGGCAGAGGTCAGCCGGGTGCTTGCCCTTGAGACCGAACTGTCTTCTTATCTCGTAGAGTCTCTGTACCTGAGCGTCGGAAAGGGGCTTAGGTCCGCCGAGCATCTTTGACTGATAGAGAAGGCGTGCGTAAAATTCAACGGATTCCATTTTATGATAAGCGTTGAGAAGAGAATCGGAAAATGCGAGTGCGCCGTGGTTCTCAAGGAGAACTGCGTCATAATAAGGAAGATACTTCGATACTGCGTTCGGAATTTCCTCGGTGGAGGGCGTGCCGTACTCGGCTATCGGAACGCATCCGAGAGCTATGACTGCCTCGGGCATTATCGGCTCGGTGAGCGGAATGCCTGCTATGGCGAAGCTCGTAGCGTAGAGCGGATGAGCGTGAACGACGCTGTTTACGTCCGGTCTTTCCTTATATACTCTCATATGCATCTTTATTTCGGAAGAGGGCTTGAAGCCTTCGTATGCCTGAAGCACTTTGCCTTCAGCGTCTACCTTGCATATATATTCGGGTGTCATAAAGCCCTTGCTTACGCCGGTCGGCGTGCAGAGAAACTCGTTGTCGTTAAGCTTTACGGAGATGTTGCCGTCGTTTGAAGCAACCATTCCTCTGTCGTAAATTCTCTTACCGATATCACATATTTGTTTCTTGATCTCGTACTCTGTCATTTCTCTTTCTCCTTTGGTCTGATTTTTTGGTTTTATATCAGTTTTTCATCCTTTTACGATAACATTATAACACTATGTTTTGCGTTTGTCAATAGTTTTTCGTAAAAAAATGTTGTTTTTTGCAAAATTCTTGTTGTTTTATGTTGGATTTTAATTTTCGGACGGAATTTTTTCACATTCGAGGTAGTCGAGTATGGCGTCTATGCCCTCGTGTTTGTAGCTGCTGGTGAAAAACACCTTTTTACAGCCTGCGAGATACAGCCAGTTCTCGGCTTTTGCAGCCTCCGCATATTCGTGGTCGCATTTTGTGACGATTCCTATCACCGGTCTTGTCGCCATCGCCGCAATGCACGGCGGAAACAGGCAGTACGGCTCGGTGGCCGATAAAACAAACCCGATAACGTCCGCTTCGTATGAATATACGGCGATCGCTCCTCCGAGCCTGCGTTCTTCCGAATACTCGCCGGGCGTGTCAATGATAAACTGCGAATTGTAGACGTACTGCGTCTTTTTGTAACGGAGATCCTCGCCCCTGAGCGCCTGAATGAGTGTGCTTTTTCCGCACTCGCTCCTGCCGATAAGTATTATCTTCTTCATTTAATTACGTCTTTGTTATCGGGCAAACCTTGAATCCGAGAACGTTCTCGGCATATTCGTTTACCGCATTCAGAGACGCCTCAACCTCGCTCACCGTACCCGTGATTATCAGCGTTCCGCTGAATCTGTCGACAAATCCGAGCTCGGATCCCGACTTCTTTATCGCAAGGTCCGCACCGATTATCGCATATTCGGCAGGCGTCATGGTAACTATGCCTATCGCACTGCTCGAATAGTCCTTGCTCGGATCAAGCCCGAGCTTTCGGTAGAGCACATCGTCCGGATTCGCAATTATGTGCGAAAGCGTTATCTGCTTGCCGGGTACAAGCTCTTGAATTATTCTCTGTTTATTTCTCTCGTCAAAATTGTCCATCCTGCACCTCGAAATTGATTGGAAGCGAACTCCGTTCGCAATTTTTAATTAGAATTGGGCTCCGCCCAAACCTGCGACCTTTTGAAAAAGGTCGACGAAAACTTTTTATGTCTTTGTTAAGCTTATTTTTAGCGTACATAGTGGATAAGCTATGTTTTTATGTGAAGCTTTTTAAGTGTAGCGAACTTCGTTCGCATTTTTATTGAAATTTGGCTTCTCCCAAACCTGCAATCTCTTCTACAAAGGAAAAATCAAAGATTTTTCCTCAGGAACTTTGTCAAAGTCAAACTTCTCAAGGCTTGACCGAAACTTTTTGTGTTTTTGGAACTCAGAATTATTTTGCAGATTTTTGCTTGCAAAAATCTACCGTAACTCCTCACTCCTCACTCCTAACTCCTAACTGATTCTATCCGCCAATCATCACATTTATCCCAACGCTCTCTGCGACTTCCTTCAGCCTTGCCATCTTCTCGGCCGTCGGCGTCTTGAGGTCGCCCATCGGGTAGTCCCTGTCAAGTCCGACGTACTTGTCGTAGCCGAGCCTGTGATACGGGAGCAGATGCATCTGCTCTACCGTGCCGAGAGACTTTGCAAAACGGGCAATGTCGAGTATCTCGCTCTCCTCGTCGTTGAAGGTCGGTATTACCGGCACTCTCACCACAAGGTTCTTTGCATCACGAGCGAGCTTCTTTGCGTTTTCGAGAATAAGCTCGTTGCTTCTTGTCGTGAACGCCTTGTGCTTTTCGGGGTTTATGTGCTTTATATCCATCAGATACCAGTCAAGGTAAGGAAGCAGCTTTTGTATGGTCTCGTATTTTGCGCAGGCGGTCGACTCTATCGCCGTCGAGAGACCGTAGTCCTCCTTTGCGCATCTCAGAAGCGCCGACGCGAAATCCGGCTGTGTAAGGCACTCGCCGCCCGAGAGCGTAAGCCCTCCGCCGCTTCTGCGGTAATACGGCATATCCTGCACGACAACGTCCATGACTTCCTTTACGGTGACGTCACGGCCGATAGTCTTTATCTTGCCGTTCTGATTCATTTGTTCTATCGCATAATTCTGACTTTCCGGGTTGCAGCACCAGCGGCACCTCAGCACGCAGCCTTTCAGGAACACTATCGTGCGTATGCCCGGTCCGTCATGGGTAGAAAACTTCTGAATGTCGAAGATCCTGCCCGTCGTATTCATATAATCTTCCAAAATTATATTCTCCGTTTAAGTTGTTTCAAGAATATGACCTTTGCCGTCTTATGAAATGGATCCCTGCTCAGTACGGTTGATTATATCATCCTGGAGCGATTTTGAGAGCGTGGTAAACAGTGCGCTGTAACCTGCAACTCTCACGACGAGGCTCTTATACTTATCGGGATTTTTCTGTGCGTCGCGGAGCGTCTCACGGCTTACGACATTGAACTGCATGTGGGAGCCCTTCTGATCGAAGTATCCGCGGACGAGCGCTACAAAGCTCTCGAGACCGCTCTTTCCGGCAAGTGCCGAGGGATGGAACTTCATGTTGAAGAGCGTGCCGTTGGAGGCTATCGCATGGTCGAGCTTTGAAACGGAGTTTGCGGCGGAAGTCGGTCCGTGCTTATCCATTCCTGCTGACGGTGAAACGCCATCGGCAACAGGTGTGTGAGCATATCTTCCGTCGGGAGTTGCGCCGGTCTGCGCACCGAGCGGGACGTTTGCCGAAACGGGATAAAGTCCAGCCTGGAATATGCCGCCTCTCGGATTTCTGAAGTTCTGGAGAGGCTTTGTATAGGTATATGCAACGTCTCTGGCGAACGCATCGACCTCGGGTATGTCGTTGCCGAACTTATCGACGGCGAGTATCATCTCTCTTATCTCGTTGTATCTCGCACTCTTGCCGTCAGAGGAAACGTTCTTCTTCACTGCGTTGTATATGTTCTGAACATCGCTCTCGGTGACGGTCTGTCCCTTTGAAGCAAGCTCAAGCGCTACCTTTTCGGTTATCTTTCCGACCGTGTCCGCGTCAAACTCGTCCTTGCCGTAGTTGTGGTCGAGCGCTTCCTTGAGCTCCGCAAGAGTAAACTTCTTCTGATCGTATACAAGCGTCTTTATCGCATACAGCGAATCCGCCATATTTGCTATGCCGAAGCCCTGAGGTCCGGTGAAGTTGTATATTGCGCCGCCCTGCTCGGGTGTCTTGCCGCGTCCTATGCAGTCCTCGACCATCGAGGAGAGGTACGGAAGCGGACATCTCTCGGCGTGTGCGACGTCTATCGCATTGTCCGCATTTACGAGCATTGCTATCATGTAGTTCTGCTGTTTCTTATATGCGTCGTAGAATTTGTCGAAGGTGTCGAAGTCTGATATTTCACCGGTCTTTATGCTTATCTGAACGCCCTTGTCAACGCCGTTTGAAAATACAAGCTCGAGTGGTCTGCACATATTGTAGAACGCTGCGTCGTGCCAGCCCCAGGTCTTGCCTGCCTTCTGCGGCTCAACGCATCCGATTATGTTGTAGTCTCTCGCATCTTCAAGCGTCAGCCCTCTCGACATGAGCGACGGGATTATAACCTCGTCGTTGTAGTACGCCGGAAGTCCTACGCCCGTTCTCGTGAGCTCGGCCGCGCGGAGAAGCAGCTCATGCGGCGACTTGTTCCAAACTCTTATGGAAAACGACGGCTGAGGAAGGAGTATGTGCATGGTTGCGTTTATGCATATAAACGAGAGGTCGTTTGTCGCATCTTCGCCGTATTTATCCTGACCGCCGACTATGAGGTTCTGGAACAGGCTGTAGCCTGCGAAGCCCTCTGCGGAAGCGGCGTCTCTTATCTTGTTCAGCTCGTTGAGCTTTACCCATATACAGTCTACAAGCTCCTGGGCAAACTCTCTCGTTATTGCGCCCTTTTCGATGTCTGCCTTGTAATACGGATACATATACTGGTCAAAGCGTCCGGGGGAAATCGAGTGTCCGCTGGACTCGGTCTGGAGAAGCATCTGTATGAACCAGAAGCTCTGGCACGCTTCGTAAAAGCTCGTCGCACCGTTTTCGGGGACGTTTGCGCAGACCTGCGATATCTTTTCGAGCTCGGCTCTTCTCGCCTTGTCGCTCTCCTTAGACGCCATTTCCTTTGCTAATGCGCTGTAACGCTTAGCGTAGGTGACAGCCGCCTCACAGCTCATTATTACCGCCTTGAGGAATGCGCTTCTCGTTACGTAGTCGTCCTTGCCTACGCAAAGCGACGAAAGCTGATCCTTTGCTTCCTTTATTATTCCCTTATACCCTATCGCAAGCACCTTGTCGTACTGCACGGTAACGTGTCCGACGCCGTTGTAGAAGTAGTTTCCGGGCGTGAACATATCGTGGTCCATTGCGAGCTTTGCCTCGGGCGCCATGTATGCGAGAGCAAGCTCGCTCGTGGTCTTGCCCTTCCAGTATTTATATACCTCGTGGAGCGTCTTCTTTGTATCTTCGGAGATATAGAACGGGTCCGCCTTGCGGGTTGCCATGGTGTCAAACTCGCTCTCGAGCCACTCGTATGAAAATTCGGGGTAGGTCTGACAGCTTCTCGGCATCTTGGTGTTCGCACCGACGATAAGCTCGTTGTCCCTTATGGTTATCGGCAAAAACTCGCAGATGTTCTTGAAAGCCTTTGCGCGCCTGGTTATTATAGGCTCGCCTTCGGTCTTCATGTAAGACTCCGTGAGCAGTACGGCTCTGTCCGCCTCCACCTGCGGAGGGGTAGCGAAAAGGGCGTCCTTCAATTTATCTATTCTCGCCGTCTTTTCTATGTACTCGCTGTTGTAGTTACCCATATAGGTCACCATTCCTTCCCTTTATAAGATAACTGCCTGTAATCTGTATCATCTCAAGCGCATCTATAATCTGCGCCTTATAATCGTTGATAACATTATAATATACTTTCTGTTGTTTGTCAATAGTTTTTGCGATATTTTTATTTGTTTTTTGTTGTTTTTTGCAAAAATCTTGTTGTTTTTGGGCTGTGCGGCGTAAAAATCCATAAATTTTCGCAAGCTCTTTGCGTTTACGGGGAAAAAGATGTGTTTTTCATCGGCGTACTGCGGTGCGGTTTTGATTTTTTCACAAATT
>CAJOMW010000042.1:0-7496 GCA_905235695.1 uncultured Clostridia bacterium
TGCCATTCCCATGCTTGGGAAGGGCAAAAATCTTTTGGTACTTTTCTTTTTCAAGAAAAGTACGTAAAACGTGTCCCCAAAGTGCTGAAAGCACTTTGGATACTGCAACTTTGCCCAGCAGAGCAACAGAAAATGAGTATCAGAGGCTGCGCTTTCGCCGACTGCACCTGCGGCACTCAGCAGAGCAACAGAAAAAAGCGCCTAAAGCGGCGCTTTTGATAGCCGCACCCTTGCCCGGCAGAGCAACAAAACAGATAAATAAAAAAAGAGAGGATCACACGATCCTCTCTTGCTTTTGCTCTGATTTATTTGGAAAGATGCTGGAAATCCGGAACTTCGACCGGCGCTCCGCCGTTCTTAATGGACATTTCGCTGAGCGGAGATATGCTCATCCAAGCCGCCGCATCATATACGTCGAGAGGCATGGGCTTGCCGTCTCTTACACAGTTGAAGAACTCGGTGTATACAAGATAGTCTATGCCGTCGTGTCCGCCGACAACTCCGTCCTCAATATACTTCTTCCATATCGGATGCTCGTACTGCTCAAGAAATTCATCAGCATTGCCCCACTGGTTTTTCCAGCAGAAGTGCTGCTTGCGATGCTCTTCGTTGTTGTCAAACAAGAGCGAATCGTTGTCCTCGGTGTATACGGCTTTCGTTCCTCTTACCGTAAAGCCTCTCGAATACCATCTCGGAAGCGTCGTGTCGAGCATGAGGTTTATCGTCTCGCCGCGTGCGCACTTGATTATCGTGGAAACTACATCGCCCTGCGGAAACACTCTGTTGACAAGCTCTTTGTCATCGGCCTTGTTCTGGAGTATAAATTCGTGAAGACCTGCCGCCTTGGAGGACATGGAAACAAGGCTTACAAAGCGGTTGCCGTTGTTTATGTCGAGTATCTTTGCTATGGGGCCGAGCTCGTGAGTCGGATAGTTCTCGCGGTTTCTCGTGGAGTACTCCTCGAGTCTGTAATGGCGGTTTTCCTTGCCGAACGCTATCTCGTCGCGCAGGTCGTGCATATATCCGCCGTCGCAGTGAATTACCTCGCCGAATACGCCCTGCTTTACCATGTTGAGGATCATGAGCTCGCGTCTGCCGTAGCAGCAGTTTTCGAGGAACATGAACGGAGTCTTTGTCCTCTCATAAGTCTCTACAAGTGCAAAACACTCTTCGAGCGTGTTTGCTCCGCAGACCTCTATGCCTACCGGCATTCCCTTTTCCATACAGTAAAGGGACATCTCAACGTGGAGCTTCCACGGGGTTATTATGAGAACGCAGTCAGCCTTCTTGTCATCAATTATTTCCTTGTAATTGAGTGTGGTGAAGGGCTTCTTTCCGCCTGCATCCTCAACCACTTTTCTTGCCGTTTCGACTCTGTCCTCGTAAACGTCGCATAATGCGGAAATCTCAATGTCCTTTACGTAAATCAGAAGCGCTTCCAGCAAGCTCAAGCCTCTGTGACCTAAACCGATAACTCCTACTCTTAATTTTTCCATGGAAAATATACCTTCTTTTCTGAAAATTTCACAATTTCACTTTACAAACTGTTTATCGTGTGCTATTATTATATCAGACGATATTTGTATATTCAATAGAAAAAAGGAAAATTTTTATACAAAAATGGCTAAAATTTATACTGTAGACCTGCCTTTGGTCAGAAAAAACACAAAATTGATAGAAATAACCGGCATTTACTCAATGTTCGAGGCGCACAAAAAACCTGAGTTTTACTTTCAGGGCGAGTGCCATTCCGCATGGGAAATGGTCTATATAATGGAAGGCTTTGTCGGAGTTTCGGCAGACGACAAGGTGTACTCGCTCACAAAAGGCGACGTCATATTCCACAAGCCCATGGAATTTCACAAGATATGGTCGGAAAATAACAGCGATCCGAAAATATTCATCTTTTCCTTCGACCTCGAGGGGACGCTCGCCTATAAGCTGAGGAACGGCGTTTACCGCCTCCGGGGCGAGTCGTCGTCGGCGATAAAAAGAGCTCTCTCCGCACTGGAAAAGGAGCGCCCTTTTCCGGAGAACACCTACGAAGAAATACATTATATCCACCGCAAAGACGAGGTCAGCCCGTTTACCTTGCAGGTCGCCATAAACAACCTCGAGCTGCTGCTGCTGAACCTTGCCGGAAGCGACGACGGAAGGGTGCCGGAAAAGAGCAGTGATAACGTATACCTGTATACAAAAATAGTGGGCATCCTCGAAAAGAACGCCTACGGCAGCATAACCATTGAAGAAGTGGCGCGCGAGTGCATGGTGAGCAGTGCTACGGTAAAGAACTGCTTTGCGGAGTACGCAGGGTGCGGAGTTCACAAGTATTTTCTCAAGATAAAGATACGCATAGCGATAGAGCTTCTAAGACAGGGAAAGTCGGTAAGCGAAGTGAGCGAGATGCTGCAGTTCGGAAACCCGAACTATTTCAGCTACGTCTTCAAGCGAGAGACCGGCAGATGTGCGAGCGAGTACAGATAAAGAGGAGGATGGCACGTTGAACACAAGGCCAAAAATACTTTCGCCTGCCGGCTCGTACGAGGCGCTGGAGGCGGCGGTACTTGCCGGGGCGGACGAGGTATATTTCGGTTACGGCTCATTCAATGCCCGTCAGAACGCCAAAAACTTCACCGAGGAAGAGGCGCACAGGGCTTTTGAGGTATGCCGCCTGCACAAGGTCAGCACAAACGTAACGCTGAACACCCTTGTGACCGACCGGGAGATGAAGGACGCCTGCCGCATAGCCTACGATGCGCTCTGCCACGGAGCGGACGCCTTTATAGTGCAGGACATGGGGCTTGCCTCGGCGCTCAAGAAGCTGTTTCCCGAGATAGTTCTTCATGCGAGCACGCAGTGCGCCTGTCACAGCAGGAGCGGTGCGGTACAGCTTGCAAAAGCGGGCTTTGACCGCATAGTCCTTGCGAGGGAAATGGGCAGGGAGGATATAGAAAGCGTTGTAAAGACAGGTATCGAGACAGAGATATTCGTACACGGTGCACTTTGCGTCTGCCATTCGGGAATGTGCCTCATGAGCTCGGTGATAGGCAAGCGGAGCGGCAACCGCGGACTTTGCGCACAGCCGTGCAGACTGCCCTATGAGATATCCGGCAAGGGAAAGGCGCGCGACAAATATCCGCTCAGCCTTAAGGATCTGAGCCTTGCGTACCACGTGAAGGAGCTGTCGGAGATGGGCGTGACCTCCCTCAAAATAGAGGGAAGAATGAAGTCGCCTGAATACGTGTCGGGCGTTACGGGTATATGGAAGAGGATAGTCGAAGAAAACAGAAATGCGACGGACGAGGAGTACGGCGAGCTCGTGAGCCTCTTTTCGAGAAGCGGCTTTACCGACGGATATTTTACGGGGGAATACAGAGAGAACAACTCCGGTATGTACGGCGTGCGCACCGAAAAAGACAAGCTCGAAACAAAGCTGAAAGAGGATTCGGAGGAAAAGACGCTTCTTGCTTTGCCGCGCTTGCCGATAGAAGTCGAGTGCGGCGTCTCACAGGGCAAGGCGCCGGTCCTCACACTGAGCTGCGGCGGCGTCTCGGAGACTGTCGAAGCGGATTTTATTGCGGAACAGGCAAAGTCAAAGCCCATGACGAGGGAGGATATAGAAAACTCGCTTGCAAAATTCGGCGGCACGGACTTTGAGTGTACCGGTATACATGTTGACCTTGAGGGCGACGTCTTTTTGCCGAAGTCGCTTCTCAACTCGCTGAGGCGGAGAGCGGCTGAGCGGCTGAGGGAAAGGCTGCTGTGCATCAGAGTGCCGGAGGAGCCGGACTACTCCGTGCTTGACGGGGTGTTCGGGCGCAGAGAGAAAAAGTGCGCCGAGCCGACGTACCGCATATATGCGAGGACGGAGGAAGAGTACCGCGAAAAGAAAAAGCGGTTCAAGGACGAAGAGATAGAGAGCGTGTGCCTTTCTCTCGAGCTTTTCAGAGACGGAGAGCCGGATATCGTAAAGGAGATAGCGGCAAGCGGCGTTCGATACGGCGTAAAGCTGCCGAGGGTGATCTTCACGGAGGAAGAGGACTTTGCGTTCGGACTGCTGACAACGGCAAAGGAGAGCGGTGCGGTATACGGAGAGGCCGGAAACATCGGACACATAGAGCTTATAAGGCGTGCGGGGCTTGAGGTTTACGGCGGTGCAGGGCTGAACGTCTTCAATTCGCAAGCGGCGAGGTTTTTTGAGGATATCGGTCTGAGATCCGTGACGTATTCGCCGGAGCTGTCCGCCGCACAGATGAGGGATATGGCAGGAACGGACGGAATGAGCGTTGCCGTTGCGGCAAGCGGAAGGCTTGAGATAATGGTTCTGGAGAGCTGCATTATTGCGGCAAATTCTCACTGCCGCCGGGAAAAGTGCGGATGCAGCGAGACGATAGTCGACCGTGTCGGGGCGGTTTTTCCGATTGTCGGGGAGAGGCGCATGACATTTCTCGGCTATCCGTGCAGGAATATCATTCTGAACAGCGTCGGGATCGGGCTTCTCGGAAAGCCGGACGAGGTTAGAAAGACGGGCGCAGATGTGCTGTGCATACTGTAAGACTAAAAACCTTAGAGAGGGATAAGCTTTTAAACGTATATGAAGATCGGAAGTATAGATTTCGGGCGCGGAGTGTTCCTCGCACCTATGGCAGGCATAACCGACGAGCCGTTCCGTGCTCTCTGCAAGAGGTACGGAGCCGACGGAGTATGCACCGAGATGATATCGTCAAGGGCGCTTTGCTACGACGACTCAAAGACCAAGCTCCTTGCAAAAATATCCGAAAAAGAGCGTCCGTGCGCCTTGCAGATTTTCGGAAACGATCCGGAGATAATGGCGAGAGCCGCCGTAATAGCTTTGCAGTTCGAGCCTGACGTAATAGACATAAACATGGGCTGTCCGGCTCCGAAGATCGCCGGAAACGGCGATGGGTGTGCGCTTATGAAGGATGTGCGCCTTGTGTATGACATAGTGCGCGAGGTAAAGGCGGCGACGGCGGACAGCGGCGTTTTGCTCACCGTCAAGATGCGAAGCGGGTTCAGCGCCGCAGGCAAAAATGCGGTCGAGGTGGCGGAGAATTGCGAAAAGGCAGGCGCCGATGCTGTAACGGTGCACGGAAGGACGAGGGATCAGATGTACTCTCCCCCGGTGGATCTTGATATAATACGCGACGTGAAGAAGAGCGTGGGAATACCCGTAATTGGCAACGGAGACGTGACGGACGGCGAGAGCGCAAAGCGCATGATGGAGTACACCGGCTGTGACGGAGTCATGGTCGGGAGGGGAGCGCTGGGAAATCCGTATATTTTCAGCGAGATAAAATGTGCCCTTGAGGGAAAGCAATACGAGAGGCCCTCAAGAGAGCAGATAGCTTCGGACATAACGGGACATATAACAGCTCTCGTTGAGTACAAAGGCGAATACACCGGCTCTCGGGAGGCGAGAAAGCACGTGGCGTGGTATATAAAGGGACTGAAGGGTGCGGCGGCATACAGGGATGCGGTAAACAAGGCGGAGAGCCTGAAAGAGGTGCTGGAGGTCGTGAATGCGGCGTTCTTCGGCGAAGAAAACGGTTGATTTGAGGCGGAGATATGTTAAAAGGCGTATTATCCATGATATTTATATTTTTTATCGGAAGCGTGTTCGGCTGGGTTCTGGAGCTCCTGTTCCGCCGTTTTCACTCGCCCGAAAAGAAGTGGATAAATCCGGGGTTTCTGATGGGTCCGTGTCTGCCGATATACGGCTTCGGGCTGTGTACGCTTTACCTTCTTGCCGGGCTTGAAAAGTATATAAAGGCCGACAGCGGCGCTGTTGTAAAAATAATTCTTTTTGCGGTAATGGCTCTGAGCATGACGCTTATAGAGTATATCGCCGGACTTATATTCGTAAAGGGACTCAAGACCAAGCTCTGGGACTACTCCGACAGGAAGTTCAATCTGCAGGGCATTATCTGCCTTGAGTTTTCAATAATATGGGCGCTTCTCAGCGTGATCTATTACTTCTTCATTCACGGTCATCTCGAAAGGCTGGTGAGATGGTACGGCAAAAATCCGCAGGCATCGTTTTTCATAGGAATATTCTTCGGAATATTTGCCGTGGACGTGGTATCCTCGTTCAAGATAGTTGCAAGGATAAAGCAATTTGCCGACGAAAACGGAGTTCTTGTGCGCTATGAGGAGCTTAAAGCCGCAATTCATCGCACTGCCGTCGAGCAGAAGAAAAAATACCGTTTTCTCCGCCCGTTTGGCGGCGACGAGGCGCTCAGGGAACACCTCACAAAGTATCTTGAGCATATAAAGGAGCGCGGACAGGAGATAGACAGAAAATACAAAAGCATCACGACCAAAAGCAGCTCCGGCGAGAAAAAAGGGAGCGGCGGCAACAAGTGACGCAGCAAAATCACTTTTTTGGACAACAAAAAAGAGCGGCATAGTTTAAGCTATACTGCTCTTTTATTTTTATCGGGACTTAACGAAAAGCGCCTTTACGGTATCGGCATCGGCTTAAAGTCCAGGTAGTCAGCGGCTATCATGTGGAACTTTATGTCTATATACTCCTTGTCGAGCTGGTTCTCCCTTACTCCGTGCAGATGCCCATAGTAGACGTTCTCTATTCCGTATCGGTAAAGCACGTCGACGATGTCGTAGTTTATGAACTCTCCGAAGACTGCCGGATAGTGCAAAAACACGAGTATCTCGCTTTCGGGGTGTTCTTCCTTCAGCTTTACGCCCTCCCTGAGCGACAGCTCAAGCCTTGCTGCCTCGCGTTTTATTATGCGCTCGTCCTCCGTCTTTACGCCGAATTCGTTTATCCATCCGCGGGTGCCGCAGATTATCTTGTTCTCGCAAAAGAAGGCGTTGTTGTAGAGGATGGATATTGTGTTGATGTCATTTTCGGCAAAGAATGCGTTTATTTTATTAAGTGTCGCCCACCAGTAGTCGTGGTTCCCCTTGCCGATTATCTTTCTTCCGGGCAGCGAGTCGAGAAAAAGCAGATCCTCCTTTGCCTCCTCGAGAGATATGCCCCAGGATATATCGCCCGGTATTACGACGGTGTCGTCCGGACCTACCGACCTCAGCCAGTTTTCTTTAAGCTTTTCATGGTGGTTTTCCCACCTCGGGCCGAATATATCCATCGGCTTATCCACCGACAGCGACAGATGTGTGTCGGCTATTGCGTAGAGCATAGGTTCCTCCGTTTAAAAAGCGCTTTCGGCGTTTTTTCGCATACGTGTATAATCTTTGAAAATCTGTACAAACTACCGATAAAAATACAGTCAGAAAGGAAAAAAGAAATGAACAAAGATCTGTTTGACGACGACATAGCCTCGTCCCTCGGCAATCCTCCAAAGCATATAAAAGGCATAGTTTGCAGTGTGAAGAACTGCATATACCACGATTCCGACGGTTACTGCACCGCCAAAGGCGTGAACATTGGACCGTCCTTTGCCTCGAGCTGCACGGATACTGTGTGTGCGACGTTCAGAAAAAACCCGGAGGAA
>CAJOMW010000042.1:7506-10713 GCA_905235695.1 uncultured Clostridia bacterium
AATGCAGAATGAATAATTTGCGAAAGCGCCGCTTTAGGCGCTTTTTTCTGTTGCTCTGCTGAGTGCCGCAGTGCCTCAACACGCCCTCAACAGGGCTATATATGATTTTTTGGTGTAAATAACACCAATAACTTCTCGTTTTTCAGTGGGGTGCTACCAATTATGAATTATGCATTATGAATTATTAAAAGCCGCAGGCTTTTTTCCTTAACTTTCCACTTTCCACTGTAAAAATCCCCCCGGGATTTTTACTCGTTCTCCTCCTCTGTCCCTACCTCTCCGTAGGTTCTATCAAAGTCGGTTATGACCATGACCATGTCGGTCTCGAGCAGAGACGAATCCGGAGCAACAACGGCGCTCAAAGTGTAGTCCAGGCTGTTCGGTATGAGCTCTGTGACTCGTCCGACGTAAAGCCCCTTCGGGTACAGGTCGCCGAGGCCCGACGTTCTTATGACGTCGCCCGTCTTGTAGTCCGCCTTTTCGTCAAGGTCGTCTATCTCACATTGATTTTTGACGCTTCTCTCAAGGCTGCCCGAGAGTATTCCGGGCTGTCCGGTGCGCTCGTTGACTATGCCGAGGCTAAGGTCGTAGGACGTGAGCATCTTCGCCCTCGAATACGTAGCTCCTACCTCGACAATTATGCCGAGCAGACTGTTGTTGTCGGTAACGACTGCCATGTCCTTCTCAATGCCGTGAAAAGAGCCTTTGTTTATGGTAAATTCAGAGGTGTAGTTCGAGGTCGAGCGCGAAATTATGTCGGCGTTGACGTACTTTATATCCGTCCTCTCTCGCCTGAGCCCGAGAAAATAGTAGAGCATATCGTTTTCTTTTGCCGCTTTTTCCAGCTCCGATATTTGGCGGCTGAGCACGGTGTTTTCATCTTTAAGCCGCTCATTTTCCTCTCTGAGCTCGTCTATGCTTCTGAAATACTCCGCCTTTTCGCCAATAAAGCCGTGCAGGTGGCTTACTCCCTTCTGCAGCGGCGATACGACAAGCCCCAGTGCGCTTGCGGCAAAGCTTGAAACGCCCGACGAATACGCCGCGCCCGTTATAAAGCAGCATAAAGCCGCTATTACCAGCATTATGAAGAGAAATCTGTGCTTCTTCTCCGTATACGTAGCTTTCAAATCCGTATCGTACCTTTCTTCGCCGCCAAGCGGCCCAGCGTGTTTTTTATCCTGCCGTCCTACGCCTTAACGTACTCCGCAAAGAACGTGCCTTTCGCCTTTCCGTCAAAAATGTCGTATAGTATCTCGGGGTTTGCCCCGTTTACTATCATCGACGGTATGCCGTTGACCGAGGCTATCATCGCCGCATCTATCTTTGCCTTCATGCCGCCGGTGCCTCTTGCGGTTCCGGCGCCTCCGGCCATCTTCAGTACCCTGTCGTCAAATTCATCGACACGCTCTATGAGCTTCGCATCGGGATTTGTCCTCGGATCGCTGTCGTAAAGTCCGTCTACGTCAGACATATTTATTATGCAGTCCGCCTTTGAAATGCAGGCGACGTATGCCGCAAGAAGGTCGTTTCCGCCGAACTTCAGTCCTTCATACGAAATCGAGTCGTTCTCATTTACGACGGGTATACAGCCCATATCGAGGAGCACACGGAACGTTCCCTCCGCATTCTTTCTCATGGTCTCGTTTTCGACGGTGTGTCGGGTTATGAGTATCTGAGCTATCTTGTGTCCGTAGGACGAGAAGAGCGAATTGTACATATTCATAAGCTCGCACTGACCTACCGCCGCTGCCGCCTGCTTTTCCTCTATTTTATCGGGGCGGCTCACAAAGCCTATCTTCGCAAGGCCTGCGCTCACAGCGCCGCTGCTCACGAGTATCATATTTTTTCCTGCGTTCTGAAGGTCGCATATCGTCTGGACAAGCGAGCCAATTCGGCGGAGATTCAACATTCCCGTTGAGTATGTAAGCGTCGACGTGCCGACCTTGACGACGACCGTATTTGCGTCTTTTATATTTTTCATAGTGCTTATGCGGCGGAACAGCCGCTTCCTTTCGGCAAAGTAAAAACTGTAAACTATGCATATATTATAATATGAAAAGTCGCCAAATGCAACAGTTTTTTGCCAAAACGCCGTTAATCTTTTCCGCCGTACTCGTCTATCGCCTTATCAAACGCCGCGCTTCCGCCTATCACGATTGCCAGCGAGACGGCAATGCTCATGAGCGCCTCCCGAAGAAGGGAATATTCCACAAGCCCGCTTGCTCTGTTTATGTAAACCACGAGCACGGCACAGCAGGCGATCACCGTCTCAAGCCCCATTCTCAGCATTAAAAACGCCTTTTTGTGCATCTTTTGCAAGCGTGAAAGCAAATAATTCATCTGAAAAGCTCCTTTTTGTTCCGATTTTGTAAATAATTATGTAAACTCACCGATTTTGGTTGCAAAAACGGTTTTTATATGATATAATAAAGCTTGGAGTTGTTTTGGCAAAAGTCAAAATTTACGTGAAAGGAATGTGTATAGTATGAAATGTCCCGTATGCGGACACCTTGAGAGCAAGGTATTGGACTCCCGTCCGGCGAACGAAGGCGCAAGCATAAGAAGGAGACGCGAGTGTCTCAGCTGTCAGAAGAGGTTCACGACGTTTGAGACGATAGAGAGCGTATCGTTCATGGTAGTAAAGAAGGACAAGACGCGTCAGACGTTTGACAGAATGAAGCTGCTGAACGGAATGGTACGTGCCTGCGAGAAGCGTCCGGTGACGATGCAGCAGCTTGAGAATGCGGTAAGCTCGATAGAGCAGTCGCTCCAGGCGACGCTGAAAAACGAAGTTACCACCACCGAGATAGGAGAGCTTGTCATGGAAAAGCTCAAGGAGCTCGACGAGGTAGCCTATGTAAGATTCGCCTCGGTTTACAGGCAATTCAAGGACATAACCACGTTCCGTGACGAGCTTAACAAGCTGCTTGACAAGTGAATGGTGCCTGCGCTTTTGCGCAGGCTTTTTTCTTTTAATTTTCTTTTTTTGTTGCTCTTCTGAGCGCAGGTGCGGTCGGCAAAAGCGCAGTTTCTCATACTCATTTGCTGTTTTACTGCTAAGCGCAGTTGCGGCTACCAAAGTGCCATAGGCACTTTGGGGACAACGGGGACGTTCTTTTTGCTGGCACAAAAAGAACCAAAAAGTGCCTTTTGCGTCGGCATATTACGGGCTCCGAGCCTTCGGCTCTCCGCAGATATGCCGACGGT
>CAJOMW010000043.1 GCA_905235695.1 uncultured Clostridia bacterium
AATTCAATTACTAATTTTGCATTGCCACAATAAAAATCCACAATATAATTACCTATAACTTTTTGCCTATTTACAGTGACAGGTAATAGTTTAAGAAAATCATACCAAAGATGTTTTTCTTCAGCAGTCATATTATTTCGCAAATTTTGCGAATGTTTTTTCAAGCTCGGATTATTATGATTCATAAGCACTCTCCTTAGGCTTCCCCTTGAGGGGAAGCTGTCGACGCCAGTCGACTGATGAGGTGTTACAGTGGCATTTTTTTACGCCGCTTCGCGGCTACACCTCATCCGAGCGGCTCCGCCGCCCACCTTCGTGAGCCAATCTCCGATTGGCTTTGCCAAGGGGAAGGCTTTTTAGACAGTCGACTGATGAGGTGTAGGCAACGCAGTTGCCTCAGTAGCGGTATGTATTTAAAGCCACTTTGCGGCTGCACCTCATCCGAGCGGCCTTGCCGCCCACCTTGGTCAAGGCTTATGACTTCTCATCTATAAACGAGTTATTATACTCGTACAGTGCCTGTTCGGAGTTGATTTTGAGCGCATACGAGAGGTTTGCCACCTTGAACAGCAGCTCGCCTATGCTCTTATCATTTACGCCGTTTTCAAGTGCTTTCGCAGACTTTTCTATCTCCTCTATCAGCTTGTCCTTGTCCTTTTCGACCGTTCCGCCCTCTTTTTTATACCTCGAGAGCAGCTTTTCCGCACGTATGAGCGAAGGAAGTGCGCACGATACACTCTCAAGCTGTTTTCTCAGAGTATCCCTGCTCTTTTCCGCCTTTTTTATGGTCTCCCAGTTCGCTAATACCTCGTCGGAGTTTTTGACCGTGACGTCCCCAAAGACGTGAGGGTGGCGAAGGATCATCTTTTTGCACAAGACGTCCGCCACGTCGTCTATCGTAAACTCGCCGTCCTCTTCGGCTATCCTTGCGTGGAAGAATATCTGGAAGGCAACGTCGCCGAGCTCTTCTTTCATCAGCTCTGCGTCATGCTTGTCAAGCCCTTCTATAAATTCATACGTCTCCTCTATCATGGCGTTTCTCACGCTCTCGTGAGTCTGCTCCCTGTCCCAGTCGCAGCCGCCCTCTCCGCGAAGTATCCCGACGAGCTCTCTGACGTCGTCAATCGTGTACTTTTCCTTGTTTTTGAAATCTATCATTCTTTGATCCATTTTCATTGCTTCCTTTTTATGCTAAGAATTTAGTCGGCTTTTTCAAGAAGGTTGAATCTGTCCATTGCGGCGCAAATCTTGGCGCCTTTGGGGAGCATCATCACGTCGTCTCTGTTTATTCCCTTTATGAGCAGGATAACCACAAGATAAACAAGCGCCGCGGCTGCTATTGAGAGAAGCGTGTTTATGCGGCCTGAGCCTATAACCCGGTCAAGCATACGAGTTGCAAAAAGTGCGGCTAAGCCGCAGGCTATACTCGCAATAAGCGGCTTTAAGAATATCTTTCTTACGCTCGGCACATAGTGTATCTTTGTAATCATAAAGAAAATGTTCAACGACATTATCGTAAAGTAACAGAGAAGAGTTCCGACAGCGGAGCCGTTTATTCCCATATCCGGCACAGCGGACAGGAAAAACGTTGTGACGAATTTCACGACGATTCCGGCAAACGTCGATATTATCGTATATTTCTCGCATCTGTACGCCTGGAGAATGGCATTGGTTATTGCGATAAGTCCGAGGAACAGTATTGCCGGTGCGACGATCGAAAGAGCCGGAGCGGCAAGGTCTATGGAAGAAAACGTGCGGCTTCCGGACTCGATGACCTCATCTTCAAACAGGAATGAAATTATCCCCTTCGAGAGTGTCCCCATGCCGAACGCACAAGGCAAAGCGAGAAGTGCGCCGAGCCGCAGAGCGGAGTTCATGTGTCTTTCGCACTCTGCCCTGTCCCCCTTTGTGATTGCCGCAGAAAGCGCCGGAATAGCGCTTATTGCAAGCGGATATATCATGGGAGGTATCATATTGAACAGAGGTATGACGAGCGAGGAATACGTGCCGTAGAACTTTCCGGCCGCCTCTACGGTGATGCCCGTGAGCGGAATGCGGTTTGCCATAACGAAGGTGTCGACGGTGTTGGTAAGTCCCATTATCGAAGAAGCAATGGCTATAGGTATCGCAGTTACGACGAGCTCCCTCAGAAGGCTCTTTGAGCTGCGTACCGGCATATCAGCGCCGTAAGTTATCGGATTTCTTCTGTCATTTACCTGCTTTACGACGAAAATGTATATCGTCGCCGCCATAACGCCTATCGTTACGCCCGAGATGACGAGCGCCGCGACAACGTGCAGCTCAAAGCCCTTGACCTTCAGGAAGTACCATGCGGCGAAAAGTCCTATGCCAAACTTGCCTATTGATTCTATTACCTGAGAAACGGACGTCGGAACCATGTTCTGAAGCCCCTGGAAATATCCCCTGTAAGCGGAGGAAAGGCAGATAAAGAACAGCGTCGGCGCAATAACTATGATGGCAAGGTAAGAATCGGGTATATTTGCGCCGGCCGCAAAAGTGCGGGACAGTATTATCATTATGGCCGTTCCGACAACGCCTATGGCAAAGAACAGCCAGTATGCAAGTCTGAATATGCGCTTTACCTCTTTTGTGTTGCCCTTCAGATTGCTTGAGGCTATCATGCGGGACACTGCGACAGGCAGACCTGCCGTCGATATCTGATAAAAATTGACGTATATCGTATATGCAGCGTTGAAATAAGCCATGCCGCCTACGCCTATCATGCGCGTGAGCGGTATCTTGAACAGTGCGCCTATTATCTTTACTATCAGGTTTGACGCCATGAGAAGCACTGCGCCGAAGACGAAGGTCTGACCTTTATTGCTTTTGGACAAAATTATCACCGTTTCCGTTTATTTTTGTATCAATAAATATTGCTGTAAAAATCAAGTGCAAATTTCTTATCAAAGCCGGAAAATTTACTTCCGTCAAGATATTCGTATGGATATTTGGGCTTAAAGTCTCGCTCTATGTGCGTTCTGTCCCGCGAGACGTATTTCGTTACAGCCCCTGCGCCTGCGGCAAAGACCGTGTGGTACTCGCCCATCATATAAATATTGTAGAGGCACTCTTTTCCCGGAAGAGAATACCCCGTGTTGTCGAGATTTCCGACGGTATTCTTCTGGCGGTACATATAATACGGCGAGTAGCCGCCCTCTCCCAGCGCCTTTGCGGAATATGACACCATATCCGATGCGGTTATGGAATTTGAGTCTATTCCGGCGCTCTTTTGAGTTTTATATTCGGAAGAGCGCTTGAGGGTAAACGAGTGTACGGTTATATCGTCCGCGCCTTCCGCTATCACGTCTCTTACGCTCTTGCAGAAGCTCTCGTATGATTCGCCGGGAAGTCCTGCGATAAGGTCCGTGTTAATGCAGTCAAAGCCTATTTCTTTTGCCATTTTCATACAGGCGGCATAATCGGAAAAGGAGTGTTTTCTTCCCACCGATGCGAGTATGTCGTCATTTGTCGTCTGCGTATTTACGCTTATTCGTCCGGCTCCGCTTTCTTTTGCGATAATGAGCTTTTCTTTCGTTATGCAGTCCGGTCTTCCGGCTTCAAAAGTAAACTCCTCAACAGTGCCTAAATCAAAAGAAGCATTTACGTGGAAAAGCAGTTTTTTCAAAAGCTCCTCGGTAAGCACCGCAGGGGTTCCACCGCCGATGTATATCGTCTTTAGCGTAAGTCCAAGCTCTCTCACAGTTTCTGATATATCGGTAAGCTCGGCGCAGAGCGCGTCCACATACTCCGGTATCATAGACAGGAGGCGCGGAGTGGATGCGGATACGAACGAGCAATAGCGGCACTTTGACGGGCAGAACGGGATCGAAATATACAGACTGCAAGAGTCTTTTTCCATGTTTCTGACGAGCCTCATCTCATTTTCGGCTACTTTTACGCACGCTTTGGCCTTTTCGGGCGAAACAAGGTATTGCTTTTCCAATATATCGCAAACCTGCTCCGGCGAAAGCTCCGACAGATAATCGGCGGCGAGCTTTGCAGGTCTTATGCCGGTAAGTATGCCCCACGGCGACTTATAGCCGAAAATCTTTTCGGCCGCCGATATAAAAGTGCGCCCTATAAGATTTTTGGACTGCAGCTTTAACGATTCGTCTATCTTTTCGGAGACGGTGCACTCCTCCGTCCTATCGGATATAACTATCTTTGAACAGACCGTATATTTTCCGTCCTCGGCATAGGCGTCGACGTATACGTGCCTGCCCTCGTCTTTCTCTTTTGAGAACGTCTCGCACGGCATATACAAAAGCACGAGCGACTGTATGTAATTTTCCTTTACGGAGTCTGTCTTATCATTTAAGTGTATAATCATACTTTTAAAAATATTCTTCTCAGAGCTTTGCGGTATCGAGAATTATCGTCACCGGACCGTCGTTGAGAAGAGACACGTCCATGTGAGCGCCGAAAGAGCCGGTCCCTACCTCAAAGCCGTACTCCTGGCGAAGAAGAGAGACGTATTTTTGATAGAGTGCGTCTGCCTCGTCGGGCTTTTTTGCGTTTATAAAGGAAGGTCTGTTCTGTCCCTTGCACTCGGCGCAGAGCGTGAACTGGGATACGACGAGCAGCTTGCAGTCTACGCCTTTTTCTTTAAGATTCAGCGGAGACAAATTCATTTTTCCCTCGTCATCGGTAAAAATGCGAAGATTTGCCGTCTTTTTTGCAAGGAGTGCGGCTTCCTTTTCAGTATCGCTCCCGAACACCCCGAGAAGCACGAGAAATCCCTTGCCTATCTCGGATATTTTTTCGCCGTCAACAGTGACGGATGCGTTTTTTACTCTCTGTATCAGTGCTGTCATAAGTATTCCTTTCGGTTTTCTTAGATTTAATCAGGAAAATCCTCTTGTAACGTCTATAACGTCCCGCAGTTTTTTCAGCTTCTCGACTATGCTGTTTACGTGAGACGTGTTGCGGCAGGTTATGGTGAGATTTATTATAATTCCGCCGCCGGAGGTCTCCTTTGAGTTTATTGAGTGAACGGGAACCCTCATATCGGCAAACAGAGCGGAAATATCCGCAAAAATCGTCATCGAGTTGTTTGCGTATATCCGCAGTATCGCCTCAAAAGAGCCGGACGTGTTGTCGCCCTGCTCGAGGGAAACTCTCGACCATCTGACGGTTACCCATCTGTCCTTTTCGTCGTCTTTTTTGAGTCCGGCGACTGCGTTTGGGCAGTCATATTTGTGTACCGAGACGCCAAAGCCTCGTGTGACAAATCCGATTATGCTGTCTCCGGGAAGCGGATTACAGCATTTTGCAAAGCGCACCTGGCAGTTGTCTATGCTGTCGACTACGACGCTCTGCATGGCTCCGCTCGCCTTTTGCTTTTCGCGTCTAAGCTCGGACTGCGGATCGCTGTCGGTGGTGACAACGGCGTCTATCGGCTTTGCGTTCCTGTCCTCTTCATCCCGGACTACCCTGTCAAACTCGTCCCTTAGCCTTCCGGATATCTTTGAGACGGACATTCCGCCGTAGCCTATGTTGTTGTAGAGGTCGTCAACGTCGTTGAAGCCCGAGCGCTTTGCCACGTTTTCTATTATCTCGTTCTTTTGCTCTTCCGTGTACGCCTTTCCGTAATGCTTCAGCTCGCGCTCAATCTCATTCTTTCCTTCGATTATGTTCTCGTCGCGCTTTTCCTTTTTGAACCACTGGCGTATCTTATTCTTCGCCTCGCTGGTCTTGACTATCTTCAGCCAGTCGCGGCTCGGTCCCTTTGACGAGGCGGACGTGACGATCTCGCATATCTGACCGGTCTGCAAGACCGTATCTATCGGGACTATAACGCCGTTTACCTTTGCTCCGACCATTTTATTGCCTACCTGCGAATGAATGGAGTATGCAAAATCAATGGTATTTGAGCCGTACGGCAGGCTTATGACGTCGCCCTTCGGGGTAAAGATAAAAGTCTCGTCCTCAAAGAGGTCTATCTTTAGCGGGCGGAGAAATTCGTCTGCGTCGCCGGCGTCGTTCTCATTTTCTATGAGCGTCTTTATCCACTTGAGCTTTTCGGAAATGTTCTCCTTGTCGGCGTCGCCGGACTTGTACTTCCAGTGTGCGGCTATTCCGTATTCCGCGACCTCCTGCATCTCCCAAGTCCTTATCTGCACCTCGAACGGTATTCCCTGCCTGCCGATAACGGTAGTGTGCAGAGAGCGGTACATATTGGGCTTCGGGGTTGAGATATAGTCCTTGAAGCGTCCCGGCATGAGGTTGTACATCTCATGGATAATGCCGAGGACCGTATAACATTCGAGCTCCGTATCGACGATTATTCTTATGGCATAGAAATCATATATCTCGTCAAAGCTCTTGTTCTGATTGTACATCTTCTTGTAGATGCTGTATATGGATTTAACTCTGCCTTCTATGGCAAATTTTATGTTCATCTCTTTGAGCTTGCTGCTGACCTGCTCCTTCGCGTTGTCGAGAAAGTCCTTGCTCTCGCCGTAGCGGTGCTCTATATCTTTCCGCACCTCGTCGTAGCCTATCGGATCGAGATATTGCAGAGCGAGGTTTTCAAGCTCTGTCTTGATGCGCTGGATACCGAGCCTGTGAGCCAGCGGCGCATAGACGTGCATGGTCTCAAGGGCGATAGAGCGCTGACGGCTTTCGCTCTTTGCGCTGAGAGTGCGCATATTGTGCAGTCTGTCGGCAAGCTTTATGAATATTACTCGTATGTCCTTGGACATTGCGAGGAACATTTTGCGGAGATTCTCTATGCTCTCCGTTTCCTTATTTTCAAAGTGGATATCGGTGAGCTTTGTCAGTCCGTCAACGAGGTCCGCAACCTCGGTGCCGAACTTTTTTGTGAGAATATCGAGATTTGTCTTGTCCTTGCAGTCCTCTATCGTGTCGTGAAGCAGAGCTGCGCATATAGAGTCCGTGTCCAGCTCGAGATCCGCCACAATATACGCCACTGCGAGCGGATGCGTTATATACGGCTCGCCGGATTTTCTGAATTGTCCCTCGTGCATATCGGCCGCATACTCGTACGCCGCCTTTATCTTCTCCATGTTGTAGGAGTGCTTTGACGAGAGCAGCTTTTGCTCGAGATCCTGATATGTAATAGTCTGGTTTTGCATTATTTCACTGTCCTTCAGGTGTTGCTCTTGATTTTTCTGAGAAGAGTCGAATTGTTGAGATCGACCTTTCCGGCGGACTTGACGAGGCGGACTTCTACCGAATCGCAGTCTCTTCTGTCAAGCTTTATCAGGTTCATTTCTTCAAATACCTCAAGCGCTATATTCAGCATACACGGCGTGATATGATCCATAAACTCCGAATTTATCCTGCCTGCCGCATTCCATACGGATATGCGCTCGTATTTGTCGTAGGTCTTAATGGTATTTTTCAGATACAGGAATATGGTTCTGAAATTGTTGAG
>CAJOMW010000044.1 GCA_905235695.1 uncultured Clostridia bacterium
TAAGACACAATTCATCCGAAATATTTTAATTGTTTGCCGTTATTGTTAATATAAAATTGTTGAAATAGCGGATAAAAGAGTATAAAATATGCATGATTATCATGTAGGATTGGTTAATTGTGCAAAAATATCCTGTTTTCAGAGGAGGGCGGCATGAAGTACACCGAGATAACATCCCGAAAGAACGGCGCCGTCGCCTTTGCCGCGTCTCTTTCGGACAAGAGGGAGCGGGATGCGAGCGGACTGTTTCCGATAGAGGGAATAAAGCTCTTTTGCGAGGCGGTAAAAGAGGGCTTCGAGATAGACAGCGTGTTTTTCACAAGGGAAGCGCTCGGAAAATATGCCGTCTCACTTGAAAGCGCAGAGATTGGCTCGGCGTATCTCGTGACGGACGAGGTATACTCGCGCATGACGACCGAGAAGGCTCCGCAGGGCATATACGCCTGCGTGAAAAAGAAGGATAATTCGGCTCTTCTTGAAAGAGAGCTTGAGAAGGGCTCGCTCGTCATTCTCGACGGCATTCAGAATCCGCAGAATATTGGCGCTATCTTCCGCTCGGCATATTCCCTCGGCTTTGACAGGATAATCCTCTCCGCAGACTGTGCGGACATTTACGGGCCAAAGTGCTCAAGAGCGGCTATGGGCAGTCTCTTCAAGGTGAAGGCGTTCTGCTGCGGCGATATTCCGACCGTCATCGGAAAAATAAGGGAAAACGGCAACCGTGTATTCTGCGCCGCATTATCCGAAAAAAGTAAAAAGCTCGGCGACGTTACTTTTTTGAAGGGCGACTGCATAGTTATAGGAAACGAGGGACACGGCGTCTCGCCGGAAACTCTCGATGCCTGCGGCAATACGCTGTATATCCCGATGAATGAGGGTGCGGAAAGCCTGAACGCCGCTTGTGCCGCATCGCTGTTGTTCTGGGAAATGCGAAAGTCAGTCTTGACGGAAAATATTTAAAGACGAAAATGCGCATCATATAAATTCGGATATCTCTGTGTACTCCAGAAAATTCAACTTCAGTTTAATATATTTCTAAACGGAAAGGGCGGTCTTATGGACGAAAATTTGCTTTATTATATATGGCTGTCTTCAAAGCTGTATCCGGGCAGTCATTCGCCTAAGATCCTGCTTGAGCATTACAAGGACATAAAAGAAGTGTACAAGGCGTCTTTTGACGATTACACGGAGTTAGGCGTCTCTCAGCCCGATGCAAGGAGACTTGCGGACAAGAGCCTCGACGAGGCAAGGCAGTACTTCGACTACTGCAAAAAGGATCACATAGGATTGCTGACTTACGACAGCCCTTATTATCCGGGCAGGCTGAAGGTAATATCCAATCCGCCTCCCCTGCTCTATTACAGAGGCAGGCTCGAGATGCTCGACGACTATCCGTGCTTTGCAATGGTCGGAACACGCTCCTGCTCGGAGAGCGGTTTTCGCAATGCGTATAAGACGGCGTACAAAGCGGCGTACTGCGGAGCGGTGATAGTGAACGGTCTTGCACTCGGTATAGACGGCGCCTGCATGACGGCGGCGCTCGACGCCGACGGGTATGCTGTCGGACTTCTCGGATGCGGAATAGACAGGATATATCCGGCCCAGAACAAGGAGCTTTTCCTGCGGCTGTCAAGGCAGGGACTTATACTCTCGGAGTTTTCTCCGTTCTCAAGGCCGGAGGGGAAAAACTTTCCCGTAAGGAACAGAGTAATAAGCGGACTTTCGGTGGCTTCCGTCATATTTGAGGCAGATGCGCACAGCGGAGCGATGATAACCGCCGAGCACACGCTCGAGCAGGGCAGAAAGCTCTATGCGATGCCGGGCAATGTCGGAAACAGGCTTTACGAAGGGCCGCTCGAGCTGATAAAATCCGGCTCTGAAATAATAACCGACGCAGACGACATTTTGACGGAATACGCTCTGATGTTTCCGCACAGAATAAGCACGGAGGGCTTTGTTGAAGTCCCTCCGGAAAAGGTTGAAGAAGCGGTAAAGGAAGCTTTTTCGGTAAACCGCATGATGACCTCTTCCCAAAAAGGCGACAAAACTCTCCCGAAGCCGAAAAAAGCGTCTGGGCCAAAGGAACAGGCGAAAAAGAAGGCAAAGACCGAAAAAGCGCCGACGGCTTTGCAAAAAAGTGAGCCCGTAAAGCCCGAAAAGGATAAAGATACTGCTTTGGAGCCGGAGTTTTCCAAAGCATCTGACGCAAAGCTCACAGACCTTTCGGTGCTCTCAGCGAGCGAAAAGCTCATTCTCTCGTTTTTCGACCATAAAGACGCCATGACGCTCGACGAGATAGTTGCAAAAGGCGTAAAGGTGGACGATGCGCTCTCGTCCCTCACCCTTCTCGAGGTTTACGGATTTCTCAGAGCGCTTCCGGGCGGCAGGTACGAAAAGTGCTGAAAGCAAATTTAACTTTAAAAGACGACGGCGCACTTATTGCGCAAAACAATATTTATTTTTAAATCAGGAGGATATCGTGGCAACCAAACTCGTAATTCTTGAATCCCCTAACAAGGTAAAGGCGGTTAAGGGGTACTTAGGCAAAAACTACAAAGTAGTAGCGTCTCAGGGACACGTCAGAGACCTTCCCAAGAGCACGCTCGGAATTGACATAGAGCACGGCTTCGAGCCGAAGTATATCAACATTCGCGGCAAGGGAGAGCTGATAAAAAATCTCCGTCAGGAAGCGAAGAATGCAGACGTCGTTCTTCTCGCAACCGACCCTGACCGCGAGGGAGAAGCCATTTCCTGGCATCTCATGCAGGTGCTCGGGCTCGACGAGAAAAAGGCAAAGCGCATACGCTTCAACGAGGTTACGGAAAACGCCGTAAAGGCGGCGGTCAAAAATCCGGACGAAATAGACATGAAGCTCGTCGACGCTCAGCAGACAAGGCGAATACTCGACAGAATAGTCGGCTATCAGCTCAGCCCCGTGCTCTGGAAAAAGGTAAAGAACGGTCTCTCTGCGGGACGCGTTCAGTCGGTCGCCACACGCATGGTAGTAGACCGCGAGAACGAGATACGCGCCTTCAAGTCCGAGGAGTACTGGACGATAGACGCACTTCTCGAGACGGAAAAAGGCAAAACCTTCAAGGCGTCTTACGTGTCCAAGGGCAAGTTTGAGCTATCCGACAAGGAAAAGGCCGACAAGGTGCTCGAAAAGACAGAGGGCAAGCCCTTTACCGTAAAAGAGCTTAAAAAGGCGGTAAGGTACAAGAATCCGGCTCCGCCCTTCATCACATCCACTCTCCAGCAGGAGGCGTACAAGCGTCTCGGGTTCCAGTCCGCAAAGACCATGCGAACTGCGCAGGAGCTATATGAAGGAATATCCCTCGGTCAGGACGGAACGCATGGTATCATAACCTATATGCGTACCGACTCGCTCCGCATTTCGACTGTCGCAAGGGACGCCGCAAAGGACTACATTCTCTCCGTATACGGCAAGGAGTACTATCCCCCGAAGGCTCGCGTCTACAAGACAAAGAGCGGCGCTCAGGACGCACACGAGGCTATACGCCCTTCGTACATGGAGTATCCGCCTCAGAAGATTAAACAGTATCTTACAAACGACCAGTATAAGCTCTACAAGCTGATATGGGACAGATTTCTCGCAAGCCAGATGGCGTCTGCCGTAATAGACACGGTGACCATAGACACCGACTGCGGCGGCGTTCCCTTCAGAAGCACCGGATATACCGTCCGCTTTGAAGGATATATGGCGCTCTACGACTACAAGAACGACAAGGACGAGGAAGAAGAAAAGGCTACTGTTCTGCCGCAGGTCGAAGAGGGAGACGTTCTCGAATGTAAGGAGATAACTCCCCTTCAGCACTTCACACAGCCGCCGGCAAGATACACGGAAGGCACACTCATAAAGGCGCTCGAAGAAAAGGGCATCGGAAGGCCGAGCACCTATGCGCCGACAATAACCACGATAATCCAGCGCGGATACGTCGAGCGCGAGGCAAAGGCGCTCGCTCCGACTTCTCTCGGCGAGATAACCACAAAGCTCATGTGCGACAACTTTGAAGATATAGTCGATTACGGCTTCACCGCAAGCATGGAGGATTCCCTCGACGATATAGAGAGCGGAAACAAGAACATGGCAGACGTGCTCAGAGACTTCTACGAAGGCTTTGAAAAGGATCTCGAAAAGGCAAACGAGACCATAGACCGCGAAAACTACAAGCTGCCGGTTGTGGAAACAGACATTGTCTGCGAAAAATGCGGAAGCAAAATGGTGGTAAAGAGCGGAAGGTTCGGCAAGTTCGCCGCCTGCCCCAACTACCCCGAATGCCGCAACACAAAGCCTCTCGACAAGGACGGAAACCCGATAAGCAAGGAGTCTGCGGCAAAGGAAGCGACGCCTGCTCCGGACGACATAAAGTGCGAACTATGCGGCGGACCGATGGTTATAAGGAGAAGCAGATACGGTCAGTTCTACGCCTGCGCTTCCTACCCGAAATGCAAGGGCACACGCCCGATAAACAAGGAGCTCGACGTCGACTGCCCTCTCTGCGGCAAAAAGCTCGCCGTAAGGCACGGCAAGAACAGATCCACCTTCTACAGCTGCACGGGCTACCCCGACTGCAAGTTTATTTCATACGACGTACCCACGAACGAGAAGTGCCCCGTATGCGGCAGTATGCTGCTTCAGAAGCGTGGCAAGGAAGACTCGTACGTCTGCTCTAAAAAGGACTGCTCCTACAACGCAGACAAGAAAAAGTCCAAGAAATAAGGATAAGTGCAAATGAGAATAATTGTTGACTGTATGAGCGGCGACAATGCGCCGCGCGAGATAGTTAAAGGAGCTCTCACAGGCTCCGCAAAATACGACGTTGACGTGTGTCTCGTCGGAGAAAAAGATGTCATAGAAAAAATTGCGAGGGAGGAAAATCTCGACACCTCCCGCATGACGATAGCAGAGGCGAACGGCCCTCACATAACCATGGAAGACGATCCCGGAGAAATCACAAAGGAATACAGGGCATCTTCTTCAATGGCGGTCGCTCTCGATCTCCTTAAAAGCGGAGAGGGAGACGCTCTCGTCTCGGCCGGAAACACCGGCGCACTTCTGACGGGTGCTACTCTTAAAGTCCGCCGCATTAAGGGTGTGCGCCGTGCCGCGCTTGGAGCAATAGTACCGCTCGGAAAGCCCATGATGCTCGCAGATGCCGGAGCGCAGACCGACTGCACACCGGAAAACCTCGTACTGTTTGCCGTTATGGGCAGCCTTTTCATGGAGAAGGTAATGGGCATTGATAATCCGAAGGTAGCGCTCATAAACAACGGCGCAGAGGAGCACAAGGGAACTGAGCTTCAGGTAAAGACGCATGCACTTCTGAAGCAGCGGAGCGACATAAACTTCGTCGGCAACATTGAGGGAAGAGAAATTCCCGAGGGCAAGGTCGACGTCATGGTCGCTGACGGCTTTACGGGAAATATCGTTCTGAAAATGTGCGAAGGCACGGGACTTTTCGTAAAGTCCACTCTGAAAAAGCTGTTTTACAGGAATCTCAGCTCAAAAATAGGCGCTCTTTTCGTAAACGGCAGTCTGAAGCAGCTAAAGCAAGACATGGACTACTCGGAGTTTGGCGGAGCGCCGTTTCTCGGAATTGCAAAGCCCGTCATCAAGGCGCACGGCTCGTCAAACGCAAAGAGCATATCCTACTGTATCCATCAGGCAAAGAGCTACGCTGAGAGCGGCATGATAGAAGAGATAGAAAAGACGGCTCTCGCCGAGAAGGCAAAGGAAGAATAAATCGTACATACCAACTCTTTACCGACATTTTACTTTACAGAACGGGGTATTATTTTGCAGGAAAACACAAATTTGCTTGAGGAAAAAATCGGATACACCTTTAAGGACAAAGGGCTTCTGACCACTGCCCTCACGCATTCATCTTATTCAAACGAAAGCAAGGCGCACGATATAAATATCCGCTGTAACGAACGCCTTGAGTTTCTGGGGGATTCGGTGCTGTCGCTTATTGCAAGCTCCTACCTCTTCGAGCTTGACCGCAACCTCTTTGAGGGCGATCTGACCAAGATACGTGCGGGAGTCGTCTGCGAGAACGCACTGCACGAGTTTGCATCGGATATAGATCTCGGCTCTTACCTCTATCTCGGAAAAGGCGAGGAAAACACAGGCGGCAGGACGAGAAAGTCAATTCTTGCGGACGCATTTGAGGCCCTTATAGCCGCAATATATCTTGACGGCGGATTTGAGAGTGCAAGAGCGTTCGTTCTCCCCTACATAATCGACTCCTCCGCAAAGCTCATAAAGAGCGGAAACACAGAGGACTACAAGACGCTTCTGCAAAAGTTCGTTCAGCAGGGAAAGGGCGACGTGCTGGAATACTCTGTAGTCAGCGAGAGCGGTCCGTCGCACAACCGCACGTTTGAGGTGCAGGTAACACTCAACAACACGGTAATCGGCGGCGGCTTCGGGTACTCTAAGCGCCAGGCGGAGCAGCAGGCGGCAAAGGAAGCGCTAAGGCTCTTCGGTGAGATAAAAGAGTAGGACGATGGCACGCCATATAAACATACCCGTCTTTATTCCGCACGAAGGCTGCAACAACGCCTGCGTCTTCTGCAACCAGAGGACGATAACAGGCGTAAGAGAAAGAGCGGACAGAGACATAAGGCCGGAGATAGACAGAGCGCTCGGAACGTATGAAGGCGGCTGCGAAGATGCGGAGATAGCCTTTTTCGGCGGCAGTTTTACGGGAATCGACAGAAAAACGATGGTAAAACTACTCGAAACGGCGTATTCATACGTCAGGGACGGCAAGGTGTCGTCGATACGCCTGTCAACGCGCCCGGATTATATAGACGAGGAAATTCTCGATATTCTGAAAGCGCACGGAGTCACGGCGATCGAGCTCGGCTTGCAGAGCATGAGCGATAAGGTACTGCTCGAATCAAAGCGCGGACATACGGCAAAGACGTCGGAAAAGGCGTGCAAGCTCATAAAAGAGTACGGCTTTGAGCTTACGGGACAGATGATGATAGGTCTTCCGGGAAGCACAGGCGAGGACGAGCTGCACACCGCAGAAAAAATAGCCGACATGAAATGCGACTGCGCAAGGATATATCCGACTGTCGTCTTTGAGGACACGGAGCTTTGCGAAATGGCAAGGCGAGGCGACTATGAGCCGCTGACGGTGGAGGAAGCGATAGAGCGAAGCGTCGGAGTATATGAGATATTCGTAAGGCGGAACGTGAAGCTGCTGAGGATAGGTCTCCAGTCGACTGAGGCTCTCGTGAGCGGAGACGGAATATACGCAGGGGCGAACCACAGTGCGCTCGGAGAGCTTATCGAGGGAGAGTACTATTACAGACTGCTCTCA
>CAJOMW010000045.1 GCA_905235695.1 uncultured Clostridia bacterium
CGATATGGACGGCAGCGTAATGCAGATAATCGAATTTCAGCACGTAAAGCCCGGCAAGGGCGCGGCTTTTGTAAGAACAAAGCTTCGCAACGTAATTTCCGGTGCAGTTGTTGAAAAGACCTTCAACCCCACGGATAAGTATCCGCTCGCACTCGTTGAGAGAAAAGAAATGCAGTATCTCTACAACGACGGCGAACTCTACTACTTCATGGATATGGAGTCCTACGAGCAGCTTCCTATCGACGCTTCCAAGCTCGGCGACAACTTCAAGTTCGTCAAGGAAGAAATGATGTGCAAGATAATGTCCTACAAGGGCAACGTGTTCGGCGTTGAGCCTCCCATGTTCGTTGAGCTTGCCGTAACCGAGACCGAGCCCGGCTTCAAGGGCGACACGGCAACCGGCGCATCCAAGCCCGCAACGCTTGAGACCGGCGCGACCATAAAGGTACCGCTCTTTGTAGACATAGGCGACGTGCTCAGAATCGACACCAGAACGGGCGAATATCTCGAAAGAGCATAGGTTAAATTAAAACATACTTTTGTAAGCCAAATACGGCGGAAAGGGGTATATTATGGAGATCAAGGAGAAAGTAGCTCATCTTGAAGGACTGTTGCAGGGCATGGAGTATGACCTCACTACCAAAGAGGGCAAGATAATCGCAGAAATGCTCGATATCTTAAAGGATATGGCGGAAGAGCTTGAGTATTCAAGAGACGATATAGACATCCTCTTTGACTACGCAGACGAGCTTGACGAGGATCTCGGCGAGGTTGAGAGCGAGCTGTTTGATATCGACGGCGACTACGGCGATTACGACGATTATTATGATGACGACGAAGATGATATCGACGACTTCGACCTTGATGACGACGAGCCCGGCGAACCGCTCAAGTTTTAAGTGAATTAAAGTGCAAGGACGCTCCGACAGGGGCGTCTTTTTTGTACTTTTTTATCACAAACTGTTGACAGATACAATAAACGTATGGTAAAATAAAATAGATGTGACACGTAAAAATTTATATCGGATATGTATATGTGCGTGTTTTTGCTTTTGGCAAAAATACAGGCTCTGTTTGCGTGCATGTTGATATGAAAAATTGATTTTGTTTGGCACAATTTGAAGCCGGGCATTTTTTATGCATCGGCCGAGGTTGGCGTTTTGTATATTCATTTCAGGAGGAAAAGAAAATGAAAAGAATCGGCATAATTTTATCGGTTGCGGCTTTGGTTTGCCTGCTTGCCGTTGGCGTTTCGGCAAAGAGCGTAACGCAAAGCGGCACCTGCGGCACGAATGTGATATGGACGCTGTACGACGATGGTGCTCTTGTCATAAGCGGCACGGGTGAGATGGATGACTATAGCTACATCTATAAAGGCGGCAAAAATATTACCACCGCTCCGTGGAGGAATTATGCGTCACGTTACCATAGAAAACGGCGTTACGAGCATTGGCGGTGATGCGTTTTCCGGTTGCACAGCTCTTTCGAGCGTGACGATCGGAGACAGCGTGATAAGCATCTGTTGGAGAGCGTTTGAAGATTGTACCGCCCTTACGAGCGTGACGATTCCCTCCGGCGTGACGAGTATCGGCGATGCTGCGTTTTACAATTGCAAAAGCCTTGAAAGCATCACGGTCGCCGGGGGCAATACGGAGTATAAAGATATAAACGGCGTTTTGTTCAATAAAGCCGGCACGACACTTATACAATATCCGACAGGTCGGACGGACAAGGAGTATACGATCCCCTCCGGCGTTACGAGCATTGGAAATGCTGCGTTTTACAATTCCACCGACCTTGCAAGCGTAACCATTGGAGGCAGTGTTACAAGCATAGGTTGGAATGCGTTTGAAGGCTGCACCGCTCTTGCGAGCGTGACGATCGGAGACGGCGTTACGAGCGTTGGAAATGCTGCTTTTTACAATACAGCTTGGTATAACAATCAGCCGGACGGTTTGGTATATGCTGGAAAAGTTGCATATAAGTATAAGGGCGATATGCCTGACAATACAGAAATAGTGATAAAAGACGGGACAAAAAGCGTTGGCAATTTTGCGTTTTGCGAATGCATGGGCCTTACGAGTGTGACAATTCCCGACAGCGTGACGAGCATTGGCTGGGGTGCATTTCAAAATTGCACCGCTCTTGCGAGCGTGACAATTGGACTCAGCGTGAAGAAAACCGGCGAATATGCGTTTGCATATTGTTGCAAGCTCTCCGACATACAATATAACGGCACGGAACAGCGTTGGGACGCCCTAACAAAGGGCATCAGCTGGGACTATCAAACCGGCAGCGACGTAGACGGATATACCGTGCATTTTCTTGGCGTTGAAGACACCCTTTACGGCGACGTAAACAACGATGGCAAAATAACCGCCCTCGACAACGCATATCTTGCCCGTTATCTTGCAAAATGGTCGGGATATGATGAGACAAACGTTGATTTAGCCGCAGCCGACGTAAACGACGACGGAAAAGTTACGGCTCTCGATAACGCAGTTCTTGCAAGATACCTTGCAAAATGGTCGGGGTATGATGAGCTGCCGCACACAAACGGCTAACACGGAAACGGTGCATTAAAATTCCGCAAAACCACGGCGAAGGCAATCGTTTCAAAAGAGTAATACAAAGCATAAAAAAAGTCTCCCGAGGCGTACAGCTTCGGGAGCTTTCATATATTGTGTATTGTGATTACTTCAAATCATTCTCATCAAACTTATCCCCACACTCCGGGCAGAACTTCGGAGGCTGCTCGCCGGGCTTTGGCTCCCAGCCGCACTTGTCGCACTTGAATCCCTGCGGCATTGCTTTTCCGCACTCAGAGCAGAACTTGCCAACGTTGATTTTGCCGCATGAGCAGGTCCACTGCGTGCTTTCGGGCTTCTTTTCTCCACATTCCGCACAGAATTTGCCTGTGTTCTTCTTGCCGCACTTCGGGCAAGCCCATTCGTCGCCTGCGGGCGCAGAAGCCTGCTGAGACGCCTGCTGCTGATTCTGTTGCTGTCCCATCGCAAAGAGATTTTGCGCATTCATTCCGCCGGCGTTCTGAGCCATGTTCATGCCTGCAAATCCCATGAATGCACCAGCATTCTGATTGTTTGCTGCGCCTATCATCGCCTCGGACTGCGAGCCGACGAGAGTTGCCGCCGCCATGGTAGGATCGCGGAGAGCTGCGTTCTTCTGGAGCGTCTTGATGAGCTGTTCGTCTTCCTCGGACGCCTTTACGGAGGTTATACCGAACGAAGCGACCTCAATGCCGCGCTCCTGTCCCCATTTGGTGGAGAGAACCTCGTTGAGAGCGTCAGCAATTTCGGTGGTGTGTCCGGGGAGGGCTGAATAGCGTATGCCCATCTCGGATATCTTTGCGAATGCCGGCTGGAGCGCCGTCATAAGCTCGGTCCTTAGCTGGCTGTCTATCTCGTCTCTCGTGTAGGTGTCCGATACGTTACCGGTAACGTTCCTGTAAAAGATGAGGGGATCTGTTATCTTGTATGAGTATTCGCCGTGGCAGCGTATACCTATATCAATGTCGAGACCTATGTTGTTGTCAACTACCCTGAAAGGCACCGCACCGGGTGTGCCGTACTTGTTTCCGAGTATTTCCTTTATGTTGACAAAATAAACTCTCTGATCCTTTGCCGCAAGACCTCCGAATCCGAAACGCTTGCCGAGCTCGTTGAAGGAGTTCTTTATATTCTCTCCGAGAGAACCGTAGAAAAGGCTGGGCTCGGTAGAGGTGTCGTACAAGAACTCGCCGGGCTCTGCGCTGAAGTCGGTTATCTTGCCCTGGTCTACGAGTATCATGCACTGCCCTTCGTTTACGGCGATTATGGAACCGTTGGATATGATGTTATCTTCTCCCTTGGTGTTTGAGCTTCTCGAAGAAGTCCTCTTAGCCCCCTTGGCGACGAGCGTGTCCGTATCGAGCGCTTCACAGTAGAAATATTCTCTCCATGTATCTGCGAGAACACCCGTAAGCGCACCTGCGCCTGCTTTAAGTAATCCCATGGTCTGTACCTCTCTTTGTATGTATTTTTCTTTTTTCTATATTATACACTATTTCTTTGAATAATTCAAGTATAAAATACAAAGTGTAATATTTATTCTTGGAGTATATATCGGCTTTTTTGTAAAAACAGAGAAATTATAAAATCATTTTTCTAAAATGAACATATTTTATCGGGGAAATCACGTCTTTTTCGGGTTATAATAGACTTGTACGGTATTTGATTTGCTCGCATGTGCAAAATCTGTCAAAAAAAGCAATAAAACACCGTGTATTTTTGCAAAATCTATTGAAAATATAAACACCTCATGATATAATCATTTAGGAAAGTAATATTGAACTCTGAAAGGTAGACGTGTGCTGTATGGCTGAAAAGAAAAAGGGAAATATGGCGGCATATTTGTTCCATGAAGGAACGGGCATACGAGTACGTCGGCGTGCACAAAAATAAAGATGAAGACGGTTTTACTTTCAGAGTATGGGCACCGTGCGCCGACGAGGTGTTTCTCGCAGGCGACTTTAACGGCTGGGGATATGAAAACCCCATGCGCCGCATAACTGATGACGGACTGTGGGAGACCAAGCTTGAAGGCGGCTCTTTCGGTGCGTTTTCAAAGTATAAATTTATTATAAGACACGCCGGATGCGACGTATACAAGGCAGATCCCTATGCGTTCTTCTGCGAGAGACCTCCGGCAACGGCATCGGTTTATTATGATATATCCGGCTTTCCGTGGAATGACGAAGGCTGGCTGAAATACAGAAAAGACGGTTTTATCGAGCCTGAATACCCGGTTCCCCTGAATATATACGAGATACACGCAGATTCATGGAAGAAAAAGAGCGACGGTTCTCCGCTAAGTTACAGAGAACTCGCTCATGAGCTTGCGCCGTACGTAAAGCAGATGGGCTACACGCACGTAGAGCTTATGCCTATAACCGAATACCCCTACGACGGCTCGTGGGGCTATCAGGTGTGCGGATACTATGCGCCGACGTCGCGTTTCGGAACGCCGCACGACTTCATGTACTTTGTGGATTATATGCACTCATCCGGCATAGGAGTTATACTCGACTGGGTGCCGGCGCATTTCCCGAAGGACGAGCACGGACTTTACGAGTTTGACGGTACGCGGACGTACGAATATCAAGGGGACGATAAGACGGAAAACCCCGGCTGGGGGACAAGGCGGTTTGACACGGGGCGCAACGAAGTGCAGAGCTTTCTCATGTCAAATGCACTCTTTTGGCTGAGAAATTACCATATAGACGGTCTCCGCGTCGACGCGGTCGCGTCTATGCTGTACCTTGACTACGACAAGAAGCCGGGCGAATGGTTTCCCAATTCTTTCGGCGGAAACGAATGCCTTGAGTCGATAGCTTTCTTTAAAAAGCTCGGAGACCTCATAAGGGAGGAGTTCCCGGATGCGCTGTTTATCGCCGAGGAATCGACTGCTTTTGCAAACGTATCAAAGCCCGAAAAGTACGGCGGACTCGGCTTTACTCACAAGTGGAATATGGGCTGGATGAACGATGTTCTCGACTATTTTTCCACAGATCCTCTCTTCAGAAAGCACAAGCAGAACAAGCTCACGTTTTCAATGATGTACGCTTTTTCGGAGAATTTTATGCTCCCCATTTCGCACGATGAGGTCGTACACGGAAAAAAGTCGCTTCTCGATAAGATGCCCGGCGAATATGAGCAGAAATTTGCCGGACTAAGGGCGTTTCTACTATATATGATGACTCACCCCGGAAAGAAGCTGCTCTTTATGGGAAGCGAGATAGGTCAGTTTACCGAGTGGAATTACAAGGACAGCGTCGAGTGGTTTTTGCTCGACTATGATATGCACGCAAAAACGCAGATGTTTGTAAGAGACCTGAATCACATCTATCTTGAGAACAGCGAGCTGTGGGAGATAGATTACTCGTGGGACGGCTTCGAGTGGATAGACTGCGACAACTGCAGCGAGAGTATTATCAGCTATTACAGGCGAAACAAGGCAGGCGAGGAGCTGATAATCGCACTAAACTTTACTCCGGTCGAGAGAAAAGGGTATAAGTTAGGGGTAAAAAGCGGCGGCGAATATGCGGATATTATCAACAGCGACGATTTGATATACGGCGGAAGCGGAAAAGTTAACGTTTCTCCGGTTAAGGCGGAAAAAATAAGGACAAAATATTTTGATTACACTATTACGGTAGATCTTCCTCCGCTCGGCGGATTTATCATGCGAAAAATCAAAGACAAAGACAGCGGCGGCAGATGACTGCACCGAGCCATAGCTGATATTGACGTTATTATGAAAGGATAAATGGTTATGTTCAGAAAAAAGGAATGTGTTGCAATGCTTCTTGCCGGCGGCAAGGGCAGCAGACTTTACGATCTCACTGACAACACGGCAAAGCCCGCCGTGTCCTTTGGCGCAAAATATCGCATTATTGATTTTCCTCTCACCAACTGCATAAATTCCGGTATAGATACCGTAGGCGTTCTTACGCAGTATCAGCCGCTTGTCCTCAACGAGTATATTGGCAACGGTCAGCCGTGGGATCTCGACAGAAACTTCGGCGGCGTCAATATTCTTCCGCCTTATCAGGGAAAAAAGGGCGCAGACTGGTATAAGGGCACGGCAAACGCCATATATCAGAACATGAACTTCATAGAGCGCTACGATCCCGATTACGTTCTCATTCTTTCGGGCGACCATATATATAAAATGGACTATGCGAGAATGCTCTACGAGCACAAGAGAAATAATGCAGACTGCACGATAAGCGTTATCGAAGTGCCTTTGAAGGAGGCGAGCCGATTCGGCATAATGTCGGTTAACGACGACGGCTCTATTTACAAATTCGAGGAAAAGCCAAAAGTCCCCGACAGCACGAAGGCATCCATGGGCATCTACATATTCAACAGAAAGAAGCTGTTTGAATATCTGACCGAAGATGCCAACGATCCCGAATCTTCAAACGATTTCGGAAAGAATATCATTCCTAAGATGCTCGCAAACGGTGAGAGAATGTTCGCATATCCGTTTGAGGGATACTGGAAGGACGTCGGAACGATATCGAGCCTCTGGGAGGCAAACATGGACCTTCTCGGCGAAGAGCCTGTTTTCAATCTTGAGGATCCCTCCTGGAAGATACGCTCAAGAACGGCAACCGAGCCGCCGCAGTATATAGGAAACACCGCAGTGATTCAGAATTCTATAATAACCGAAGGCTGTGAGATAGAGGGAACCGTAATAAATTCGCTTATCTCAAGCAGCGTCAGAATTGAAAAGGGCGCAGTCGTAAAAGACTCGGTCATTATGAGCGGAACGCTGATTAAAGAGGGCGCAAGTGTCACCTATTCGATAGTTGACGAGAATGCGGTTATCGGAAAAAACTCTGTTGTCGGAGCTGATAAGAGTACCACAAAAAATGTAACCGTGGTCAGCGCAGGTACTGTACTTGAAGACGGTATGAGCATGATACCCGAAAAGACTTCAAAGAAGCAAAAGTAAAGGAGGAGGGACAAGACAATGACAGTAGCAGGACTTATATTTTCAAACATTCACGACAGAAATATACCTGAGCTCACGCAGAAGCGCACCATGGCGTCCGTCCCCTTTGGCGGAAGGTACAGGCTCATTGACTTTACGCTCTCAAATATGGTAAACGCTGACATCGCAAAAGTCGGCGTTATAACGCATTACAATTATCAGTCGCTCATGGATCATCTCGGAAGCGGAAAGGACTGGGATCTTTCGAGAAGCGACGGCGGTATAAAGATACTTCCTCCGTTTATCACCGCATACGATAATACGACTTCCTCTATGCAGCCGTATTCGAGCCGCCTTGAGGCTCTTATCGGAGCGTATAACTTTATTTCGGGCAGCAAAGAGGACTATTTTGTGCTCTCTGACTGCGACACGGTCTGCAATATTGATTTGAAGGACGTAATATACTATCATATAACCAATCACGCCGACATAACTATGGTCGCCAAGAACACTTACGTCACAAAATCCGAGGCTGCCGTATCCACGATAGTGGAAACCGACGAAAACTCAAGGATAACAAATATTCTTCATAACCCCACTAACGTAGAAGGAAAGGTAAATCTCTGCCTTAATATATTCGTGCTCAAGCGCGAATACCTTCTCAGTATTATTTTCGACTCTCTTGCGAGAGGGTACAAGAGTTTTACGAGAGACGTCATAATGAAGTATAAGGACACGAACAAATTTATAACATATACTAAGTTTGACGGCTACTACGCTTCAATGAGCTCCCTTGAGAGCTATTACAAATGCAGTATGGACCTTCTTGATCCGAAGGTAACGGACAGTCTCTTCGGCGTAAAGAACAGGACTATATATACTAAGGTAAAAAATTCCGCGCCGACAAGATATGTAGGCGCAAGCACTGTTAAGAACTCCCTTATAGCCGACGGCTGTATAATCGAGGGCACAGTTGAAAACTCGATACTGTTCAGAGGCGTAAAGGTCGGCAAAAACTCGGTTGTAAGAAATTCTATAATCATGCAGGATGCCTTCATCGAGGACAATGTAAACCTCAACTGCGTCATAAGCGACAAGGACGCCGTTATAAAGAGCGGCAGATACCTTTCGGGACACGAGACGCACCCGTTCTGCATAAGCAAAGGAACGGTAATATAAACAAGTTAAAAGTGAAGAGAGACAAGAGAAGAGTTAAGGATGAAATTCCCGGCGGAATTTCTCCGGTGGTTAGGAGTGTAAATAGTGGCAATTAAGGTTTTGATGGTAGGCTCCGAAATGGTGCCGTTTGCTTCGACGGGTGGACTCGGCGATGTTCTCGGATCGCTTCCGGCGGCATGCAACAAAGAGAGCGGCGGAAGTGTAGAGGTTCGCGCAGTGATACCTCTGTACGCATCCGTTCCGGAGGACGTCAGGAGCAGTCTCACTTTCATAAAGAGCATAACCGTTCCGCTCTCATGGAGAAATTTGTACTGCGGCATATTCAAATATGAAAAAGACGGCGTTGTAACGTATTTTATCGACAACGAATACTATTTCAAGCGCCCCGATATGTACGGAAATTATGACGACGGCGAACGCTTTGCGTTCTTTGCATCTGCCGTTCTTCACATTCTTCCTCACATAGACTTTTTCCCCGACGTGCTTCACGCCCACGACTGGCAGAGCGCGCTTTCGGTCGTATACTTAAAGACTACGTTTGCTCACAATCCGCAGTACAATAAAATTAAAGCCGTGTATACCATACACAACGTCGCATATCAGGGAAAATATGATAAGGCGATTCTCGGTGACGTATTCGGACTTGACGTAAGGTATATGTCTCTGCTCGAAAACGACGGATGCATAAATCTTATGAAGGGCGCAATAGCCCTTGCGGATAAGGTAACGACGGTAAGCCCCACATACGCCGAGGAGCTCAAGTATCCCGAGCATTCGCACGGTATGAACTATATTCTCAGTCAGAACGCCTATAAGTTTTTCGGTATACTGAACGGCATAGACTACGACTATTACAATCCGAAAAAGGATAAGTCGATAAAGTATAATTATTCGGCAACCGGCTTTGCGAACAAGGTCAAAAACAAGACTGCCCTTCAGCAGGAGCTGGGACTTTCCGTCGACGAGAATGCGCCGCTTATCGCAATTATATCACGCCTTGCCGACCATAAGGGAATGGACCTTGTAACGGGGATAATCGAGGACGTCCTCAATTACAGCGACGCGCAGTTTGTTGTTCTGGGCAAAGGAGAGAGAAAATACGAGGAGTTCTTTGAGCGCCTTGCGTATAATCAGCCGCTCAAGGCAAAGGCTCTTATAACTTATGACAAGGAGTTGTCTAAGAGGATATACGCGGCATCGGATATATTCGTCATGCCTTCTCTCAGCGAGCCTTGCGGACTGTCGCAGATGATAGCGTCAAGGTACGGATCCGTTCCGGTAACGAGAGAGACCGGCGGACTTTACGATTCCATAAAGGGATATTACGAAAAAGACGGTGTAATTTATGGAAACGGATTCACGTTTGCCAATTATAACCAATATGAGCTTAAAGACAGAATTTTTGCGGCACTCGGGCTTTACAGCGACAAGGAAAAATGGAAAAAACTCGTCGAAAAGGTCATGAAAACCGACTTCAGCTGGGCTGTTTCGGCAAAAAAGTATATTGAAATGTATGAAAATTTGTGATAGAATATTTATGTCGAAATTTGCGCGCAGAGTTCTATAAAGTAAATTTTACTTGATTTTATAACAACCAATATGTTTTTCCTGCGGCTTTTTCACCGCAGGAAATATTTTCGATTTAGCGCTGTTTTTATGGAAGGAATGGTCAAAGTGAACAAAACAGACGTAAGGAAAAATATCGAATCAAAGCTTTCGAGATACTTCGGAGTCTCGGCGCACGAGGCTACCGATGAGCAGATGTACAAGGCGTGTGCGATGACTGTAAAGGATCTGCTTGCTCAGAAGAGAAACGACTATAAAAAGACGGTAAACAAGCAGGGCGGAAAGCGCGTGTACTATATGTGCATGGAATTTCTGCTCGGGCGCTCTCTTAAAAACAATCTGAGCAATCTCGGACTTGTCGGCGAATACACAGAAGCACTGAAAGAGCTCGGATTTGAGCTTTGCGACCTGTACGAGCAGGAGCCGGATGCGGGACTCGGAAACGGAGGTCTCGGAAGACTTGCGGCTTGCTTTCTCGACTCTCTGTCGTCTCTTGACTATCCGGCAACCGGCTTTTCGATATTGTATGAGTACGGGCTTTTTAAGCAGAAGCTGGTTGACGGCTTGCAGATAGAGCTTCCGGACGTCTGGCTGCCCGGCGGCGAGGTATGGCTGGTTCCGAGGACAGACAGAACCTTTAAGGTGAAATTCGGCGGACATATCCGTGAAAGCTGGGATAACGGCAGGTGCAATATCGTTTACGAAGACGCCGAAGAAGTCGAAGCGGTCGCAAACGACATGATGATATCCGGCGCTGACAGCGAGGCCGTAAGTTTACTCAGACTTTGGAAAGCTCAGGACGTAGTCGGCTTTGATATGAGCCTGTTTACGCAGGGGCAGTATATGAAGGCTGTCGAAAAGAATACCAATGCCGAGGCTATATCAAAGGTCCTCTATCCGTCGGACAACCACGTAGAAGGAAAGATGCTCAGACTCACTCAGCAGTATTTTCTCACCTCCGCTTCATGCCAGAGCATAATAAGGGATCACATGGCGGTATACGGCACGCTCGACAACTTTGCCGATAAGGTGGCGATACATATAAACGACACTCACCCGGCGCTTTGCATACCGGAGCTTATGAGAATATTCCTCGACGACTACTATATGTCATGGGATGACGCATGGAATATCGTCACAAAGGTAATATCCTATACTAACCATACCGTAATGCCCGAAGCCCTTGAAACTTGGAACGAAGACCTGTTCAAGCTCAGACTTCCGAGAATATACATGATAATCTGCGAGATAAACAGAAGATTTTGTGAGCATGCGTGGACGTCCTTCCCCGGAAACTGGGATAAAATATCAGGCATGGCGATAATCGCACATAATCAGATACGCATGGCAAATCTCAGCGTTATAGGCTCTCATACCGTAAACGGCGTTTC
>CAJOMW010000046.1 GCA_905235695.1 uncultured Clostridia bacterium
GTAAGCAAAATAAACGTAGCTGATTTATAAAAACAGCTTATGAAAGGAAAATGAAGATGAAAAAGACGTTATCTCTTATAATTACGGCATCTCTGATGCTGCTTCTTTGCGTCGGCTCTTTTGCCGCATCCGGTCAGGGATACTCTTGGTATTTCAAGCCTGCGCAGGGCAACGCTCAGCCGCAGATAATACCCGAAGCAAAGAGCTTTATTGATAAATACGATACAATCTATATGGGCGATAGTGGCTCAAAGAAAGTGTACCTCACGTTTGACGCCGGTTACGAGAACGGAAACGTTGAGAAGATACTCGACGTCCTGAAAGAAAAAGACGCGCCGGCTACGTTTTTCATATTGTCTTACGTTGCCGAGAAGAACACCGATCTTGTAAAGCGCATGAAAGAGGAGGGGCATCTTGTGGGAAATCACACGAAGCGCCACAATGATATGAGCAAGGTGACTGACTTTGAAGCGTTCAAAAGCGAGCTTGAGGAAGCGGAAGCAATAATGAAAGAAAGCACAGGCTACGAGCTTGACAAGCTCTACCGTCCGCCGGAAGGAAGATTTTCGGAGGCAAATCTCGAATTTGCCGACAGGCTCGGATATAAGACTGTTTTCTGGAGTGCCGCTTACGCAGACTGGGACAACAACAAGCAGATGGATCCGGCAAGAGCGCTTGAGCTTGTACTGTCAAGAGTTCACAACGGATGCGTGCTGCTATTGCACCCCACTTCAAGTACAAACGCCGAAATTCTCGGCTCGCTTATAGATAAGCTGAGAGAGCAGGGCTACGAGATAGCACCGCTTACTGAATTTGAAAAGAGCGAATCCGAATGTACAGAAGAATAATAAATCTTGCTCTGTCATTGGTAATACTGTGTAATATTTGCTCTGCTGAAGAAATCAAGGACGGCAATCATATAGTTGTCGCAAACAGGAGCGCGGGGAAGTATGTAGCGCTGACGTTTGACGACGGACCGCACCCGGAGTATACCGATCAAATACTCGATATTCTGGAACAAAACGGTGCAAAAGCTACCTTTTTCATCATAGGAAAAAACGCCGAGCAATACCCCGATATTGTCAAAAAGGAATTTGACGCCGGGCACGAAATAGGAAATCACACCTATTCTCATCCCAATATGACGGGCATAACCATAGAGGAAGCAATCAAGGAAATTGAGAAGACGCAGGATATCATCTTTGAAATAACAGGGGAGAGACCGAAGCTGTTTCGCTCGCCCGGAGGTTATTATTACGACGAGCTTGTAGGAGCAATAGAGGGAATAGATTGCAGGGCAGTTCTCTGGTCGTGGCGTCAGGACACAAGGGACTGGAAAAAGCCGAGCGTTGAGAGCATAGTAAAAACAGTTATGAGTAATCTGCAGGATGGAGATATAATACTTTTCCACGACTATAACACAAAGGGAAGTCCTACGCCCGAGGCGCTCAAAATACTGCTCCCGGCTCTGAAAGAAAAGGGGTACTCGTTTGTGACGGTATCCGAGCTTATGAAGATACACGAAAAAGAATCGGACGGCGTTTAGCCGTCCGATATTGATATGATTTTTACTTATCTCCTTGATTTCTTCTTGGGACCTATGCTTCTGAACAGATTCCAAAGGGGACCTGCAAGGCATACGGAGGAGAAGAGACCTGCGATAATACCTACTATAAGCGGAAGTGAGAAGTTCTTTATGGATGTTACACCGAGTATATAAATCATGCCTATCGTAAGAAGCGTGGTAACTGTGGTGTTAACCGAACGCATAAGCGTGCTTCTTATACCTTCGTCGACCTTGTCGGCAAAAGGCACGCCGCCCATCTTCTTGTCGTTTTCTCTTATCCTGTCGAATATGATTATCGTAGCGTTTATCGAGTAACCGAGGATCGTAAGGAGGACTGCGATTATATTCGAGTTAACGGGAAGCTGGAATACCGAGTAAGCAACTATTACAACAAATATATCGTGAACAAGGCAGACGATAGCGGCGAGAGCCGAGCTTACCTGGAATCTGAATGCGATATATATGAGCATGAGGAGAACTGCGAGAGCTGTGGCTATTATAGCCGTTCTCTTTAAGCCTTCGCTGACTTCTGCGCTGACCGTATCGGTAGAACGCCACTTAGCGTTTTCATATTTTCCGGTTATCGCTTCGGTTATATCGGCTCTGTATTTTGCAACAATGCTGGAAGAATTAAATGTGACGTAGAGTGAAGAGCCGCTTGCGGAGACTGCAAGGTCGTCAGCCTCAATTTCAGAGAGAGCCGCTTCAACTGCTGCAACGTCATCATCGGTCCATTCCTTAGCTTCTGCTTCTTCGTCAGCTTCATCTGCGGCAAAAGTGAACGTCTTATCGGTATCAGAGCTGCTCGGAGTGAGTGAAGCGTCGGGATAGAGGGAGGCGATAGAAGCATCTATTGCGGCGGATACTTCATCGGTGGTGTCTGTGTTATCCATAACGAGAGTGCGTATGGTAACTATCGTCTTGTCGCCGGAGAGGCGGAGAGAGGAGAAGTTTTCGGCACCGATTATGCCTTCAACCATATTTGTTATATCTGCTTCGTCTTCCGGAGTGATTGCCTGTCCCATATCGTACGAAATTTCCGTACCGCCTACGAAATCAATATCAAAATTGAAATTTAATGTGAAAAAGGATATAATTCCGAATATCAACACTGCTATTGCAATGCCGAAGAAAATCTTCTGATTTTTTACAAAACTGAACTTTTTCATTTATATCACTCCCTTCTCACTGTACCAAGTCTGCGGATTTCTTATTGGAAGCTCCGAAGAACCAGGAGCTGATCTTGAATTCCGTCAGTGCGTAGAGTATAACTCTCGTAACAACGAGTGCCGTGAAGAGCGATACGAGCGTACCTATAAAGAGCGTTATTGCAAAGCCCTGTACCGAGCCTGTTCCGTAATACCACAGAACGACTGCCGCTATAAGGGTAGTGACGTTAGAGTCGAGAATTGCTGTGAACGCTCTCGAGAAGCCGGACTTGACAGCCGCCTTGACCGTCTTGCCGAGCCTCAGTTCTTCTTTTATTCTCTCATATATGACGACGTTGGAGTCTACTGCCATACCTATCGTAAGAATAATACCTGCTATACCGGGAAGAGAGAGGTTGACTTTTGCAACTGCAAGGATTATTCCGAAGAGCGCAGTGTATGCTATAAGTGAAAGCACAGATACAAAGCCGGGAAGCCTGTATATGAGCACCATATATATCATAACAAGTATAACACCTATAAGACCTGCTATAATGCTGGTAGAAAGTGCTTCAGAACCGAGGGAAGCGCCGACCGAGCGGAGCTCGTTTTCTTCAAGTGCAACGGGGAGCTGACCGGATGAAATAAGAACTGCAAGGTTTGTCGCCTCATCTTCTGTAAAGCTGCCGGAGATAACGCAGTTTGTGCTGTCAATTCTCTCGTTTACGGAAGGACGGGATATAACCGTATCGTCAAGCTCGATGGATATATAGTTATTGCCGTCGGTCTTTGCCGCCATTCTTGAAGTAGCATCTGCAAAAGCGGATCTTGCCGTACTGTTGAACTCAAGAGCTACATAGTACTGAGAGCCGAGCGAGTCACTGTTTACCTGTCCGTATTGCTTTGTGGCAGACTTTACATCCTTACCCTCGATAACTACGTTTCCGTCGGAATCCCTAAATACGAGCTTTGCCGTCGAGCCGAGAGTCTGTACGGCTTCGTCGGGATTGTCTATACCGGGTATTTCAATTCTTATCTGATCGCTGCCGACTCTTGCTATGGTAGCTTCGGTATATCCGAGAGAGTCGAGACGGCGTCTCAGGATATTCGTCGCTTTTTCAATGGCGTCGTCCATAGAAACGTCACTGCCTTCCTCGGGAACGGCTTTGAACGTTATCGAAGAACCGCCTACAAGGTCGAGTCCCTTTCTGATGGTATCCTCTTCAAAGACACCGCCAAGGTTGAATGCGTTGATACCAAAGATAGCTATAAGCACTGCTAGAGCAATGCAAAGTATCGTCAGCACCAGAGAAGTTACGCTGTTTTTCATTAAATTTCTTCTTCCTTTCTGTGAAAAAGTCACTCATGGTTTATATTATACAATTTTACGCCCAATAAGTCAACACTTTTTCAAAAAATTCTTCCAATTTTCCCAATTTTTTGAAATAGTATGCACAATATAAAGTGCTTTTTATAAAAATATCTTTATTTTGCCTTCAATATCTCAAAACAAAAAATGAGAGCGGCACAAAATCTGCCGCTCCCGTATTTATTTCATTTCATTATTATAGTTTAGACAACACGCCGGAAAAAGTCTCTATCTCTGAAAGGGTATTCGTAAAGGAAAGAGAGGCTCTTACGGCTCCGTATTCTCCTGTCTGAAATGCGGCGTGCGCAAGCGGTGCGCAGTGAAATCCGCCTCGAACGCATATCCTGCTGTTATTAAGCTCTTCCGCAAGCTCTTCAGCACCAAAGTCTTTTTTGTTGAATAAAACTGTCGGCGTCCGCGCATATCCCGGCACTGAATATACCGTAATGTCTTCCATATTATATAAGTCGTCGGTGAGTTTGTCAATAAGATAGTTGTTTCTCTCATATATCTCGTTTATCCCGATCCTGCTTATATAATGGATTCCTGCGCCGAGACCGCATATACCGGGCGTATTCAGTGTTCCTGCTTCGAGCAATTCCGGAAGGGGACCGGACATATTCTTATCCGCTGAATTTACACCGTTTCCGCCCTCTATAACAGCTCTCGGCACTCTGTCGCAGCAGAAAATGACGCCTCCGACGCCCTGGGGACCGTAAAGGCTCTTATGCCCGGCAAAGCACAGCACGTCAATTCCGAGCGCCTTTACGTTTATGGGAACGCATCCCGCACCCTGAGAGGCGTCGCATATAAGGAGTATTTCATTTTCATGGCATATTTTAGACAGCTTCGCTATCGGAAGTATTCTTCCGCACACGTTTGACGCAAGAGTCACAACGGCTATATTTGTTTCAGGTCTTATCTTTGAAGCAAAGTCGTATAACAGATCGCTCTCGCTTCCAAGAGCGTCAAACACACTGTAAGACACGTTCAGATCTTCATTTTCGGACAGCGCATGAACCGGTCTTATCACGGAATTGTGCTCGAGATTTGATATAATGATATGACTGCCTTTATTTACATAGCCCTTTATCGCCATATTCAGTGCGTATGTCGCATTTGCTGTAAAGACGACGTTTTCTGGCTTATCGTAGCCGAACAGGTGGCACACAGCCTCCCGTGTCTTATATATTTCACTTGCAGCGCCGTATGACAGATCGTGACCGCTTCGCCCCGGATTTCCGTAGCTTTCGGCGGCGCGAGCCATTGCCTTCAGAACGCAGTCGGGCTTGCCGACCGTAGTGGCCGCATTGTCGAAGTATATATATTTTTTCATTTTCTTCTTTCCTTACATCCTATGATTTTTGTAATTTTTATTCCCGACGCGCTTATATACCGCTGCGCTATCTTGGAGACGTCCTTCGATACCCTTATTCCGTATCCGCATCCGCCGTTGCTTGCGACGTTTTTTATCTTCTCGGTTTTAGATGGGATACCGAAGTCGTCAAGAATAGATTTTGCCTTGATAGCGTAAGTTATCGAGTCAACGATCAGAAACTCGCAGTCCATCGGAATTTTCACCTCGTATAAGTTTATTTGTCAAGCTCGGGATTTATAGCGTATATATTTCTCTGATCCATTCTGTCCTTGGAGTTTTCAAGAGCCTCTCCAAAGCGCTGGAAGTGAACTATCTCCCTTGCTCGCAGAAATCTTATCGGGTCCTTGATGTCGGGATCGTCAACGAGCCTGAGTATATTGTCGTACGTAGTTCTCGCTTTCTGCTCGGCGGCAAGGTCTTCGGTGAGGTCGGTTATAACGTCTCCCTTGGACTGGAAGAAGGTAGAGGTAAAGGCTATTCCGCCCGCCGACTGAGGCCAGAGCGCCGGTCCGTGATCGACAAAATACACGTCAAATCCGCTCTTTATTATTTCATCGGTCGAAAGATCCCTTGTGAGCTGTCTTATTATGGCGCACACGATCTCCATGTGAGCGAGCTCCTCTGTGCCTATATCCGTCAGGAGCGCCGCAACGTCGCTGTACGGCATACTGTATCTCTGAGACAAATATCTCTGGGACGCCGCGAGCTCGCCGTCCGGTCCACCGAACTGCGACATTATGACTTTTGCGGCGTTTGCGTCGGGCTTTCTTATCTTAACGGGGTATTGAAGTCTCTTTTCATAGTTCCACATATATTATTCCTCCCATGGCATAGGTGGGTCTATCCACTGCCAGCCGTTTCTTACGGCGTCTATATCGTCGACGAGCAGCGGTCCGTAAAGCTCTTCAAAAGCCTGGACAGCTCTCTGGCGTGCATTGTTGTATTTGTCAAAATACGCCTGTGCCTTTTTATCGTATGGGTGAGTATCTAAATAAAGCTTTGCTTCATCTACCGCAAAGGACGTTGCCTGAACGTTTCTCAGAAGCTCGCTTCTCGTGCTTTTTTCGCGAATCAGACTCATTTCGCACCTCTTTCTCTGCAGAACGGCATATATAATTCGGGGAATATAGTGCCCTTGCACAGGGCTTCGTCTATCGGAAAAGTCTCCGAAAAATCCGCTCTTTGTATCGGTACATAAGCAACAGCCAAAATTCTATTGCCGCCATTCATCTCTCTTACGGCGTCCATTAAATCTTTCATGGCTATTTCTCCTTTATTCTTATATAACTTTGGAGGGCGCGTGCCCTCGATACATTATATGAGCAAGTGCCAAAAAGGGCATAGAGCAAAGCATAACATATAAACACAAAATTTTGCTGATTTCATTTGACAAGGAAGTATAAGGCTTATATAAATCAATAAGTATTGCTGCAAAGAATGGGAAAGAGAAAATTTAACTAAAATAACAGAGCCGGAAAGTTATGATGGGGTGGCAGATTAAGAAAAACAGAGCATTTCGGAATCCCGGAATTATAGTCGAAAGAAAACTCGTATGCAGAAGAGCAGGGGAGACTTTAACATAATTAGCCATAGAATAAAGAAAAATCCATTAAAAAGCATTTTAACTCCACATTATGGCACATTATGGCGATTAAAAATTGAAAACACATAAATGTAAAAAAATATATATGGTAAAATTGCATAAATTACACAAATTTTGAGGTACATTAGATTTTTTTGGTTAAAACTTATATTTTACAATATCTTGTGTTTCGGTAAAATGAAAAAAAGCATATATTGTCAAAAAGCA
>CAJOMW010000047.1 GCA_905235695.1 uncultured Clostridia bacterium
TTTGCTTCAGAAAACCAAAAAGAAAAGCGGAGGTCGCCCTCCGCTCCCGGTCAAAGCTCAAAATAAGAAGCAAATTTTTTAAAATACGGCTCAAACTCAAAGTATTTATCAAACAGCTTTCCGAAAAATCCGATAAGCACGCCGTTTAGTGCCGTCATAACGAGTGTTCCCCAGCCTATTCCCACAAATTTTCCGAAAAGGACGAGCGTCATGACTATCGACAAGACGAGACTGCTCGCATCGAAGGCGATCTTGAATTTCGTCGTGTCCTTGCCGAAGCGGCGGCTGACGCCCTTTACAAAGAAGTCGTAGACCTGCGGATAGAGGTACGTCTTATAGAAAAGCGCAACGGAAAAGGCGGTCAACAACGTTCCGAGCACAAAAAACACTATCCTTATCCACATTGCCATGCTTCCCGGCTCCGTGACAGACGGATTGAATATCGGAACGACGAGCCGCCAGAGGTCGAGCACAGCACCGTAGAATATACACGTCACAAACGAGCTGAAATACACCGCCTTTACCTTGCCCATAATTATGCAGAACACGATAAACAGCAGTGACTGAATGACGTATTCACTCTGCCCGAACGTGAGAAAGCTGACCTTTTCGCTGAGTATGTACGCAGGTGCGACGATCATCGACACGCCAAACTCCGCCGCCGTGACCATAGCGACCGCAAAGGATAGGACGAGAATTGCGAAAACGTACACCGCCTCGCTGTATATTTTTATCTTGTGCATGGAGTTCCTCCGTTAAAGTTATATTCCGCAAAAACGCCACATAGCCCCGAGAGGTTATGTGACGAAAGCTGATAAGTAAGAGCCTCGAAAAATTCACAGGGGTTTTATATCATTGCCCTTGACTCATTTTAACATAAAAGGTGTGGAATGTCAAGGGAGCGGAGGCGGTGGATTGGGGAAAGGGTTGTGTGCGGGAAATATATTATTCCCACTCCACCGTTGCCGGAGGCTTTCCCGTCACATCGTACAGCACGAGCGATATCTTGTCGCCGAATCTTTCGACTATCTCGTCCCTTGCCGCCTTCAGTGCCCCGAGAGGGATTTCCTTTCCGGGAACTGCGGACTGCGCCGTCATGAAGTCCGTCGTGCAGACCGCACGCATCGCAACCGAATACTTCTTTCCCTCGTGCGCCGAGACGGGGAGAAGCACGGCAAAGCACTGTGCGAGATTCTTATTCATAAGGTGGCGCGTGGTTATGTCGTCGAGCTCGCGGAGTAGCTCGGCCGCCTCGTGGCATATATACGACGGCGAGCAGAACAGCTCTCTTTCCGGCTCCTTCGCAAGATTCAGACAATATGTCACTCGGTTTATGTAGCTCAGCCCGTTCGGTATCTTCTTTGCAAGCGCAAACAGGCTGTCTATGTCTGTATCCGCCGGGTCGCCCTCTTCACCGTTTTCAAACAGCACCGCCATATTTTTATATGATCTGTGGTCGCCCTGAACGCCTACGCTCTGTATGGGCGCAAGTACACCGGTATACGTGTTCTGCGTGTCGCTCACGAACCTTGCAAGGGTGTTGTGCTTTTTCGTACCGTCTTCGCTATCGAATGCGGTTCCGGACTTATCGGTACACAAAATGCGCACTCCGAGTCCCGGACCCGGGAAGGGCTGACGTGACGCTATCTCTTCGTCGAGGCCGAGCATTCTCGCTACCTGTCTCACCTCGTCCTTGTGCCAGTCCCAGTTGGTCTCTATGACGTGTCCCTTGTCGCGGAGCTTTCTTATAACGCCTACGTCGTTGTGATGCGTCTTTATCTTGTGCGCATAGCCGCTGACGTCGGGGTTTCCGCTCTCTATGAGGTCGGGGCGGAGCGTTCCCTGTCCGAGGTATGCCGTTTCAAAGTCGAGGTCGAGCTTCTTTGCGGCTTCCTCCGTGACAACGAAGAACATATGGCCGATTATCGCTCTCTTCTTCTCCGGCTCTGTGGTCTGCGAAAGCGGCAGATACTTCTCGCCCTCTATCTCAAGCGGAGTATTGAAAAACTCGTTTTCGGCGTTTATTCTCTGCATCTGAGTGAGTCCGAGCTTGTAGAGGTTTTCGCATATTTTGTCGGATTCGTCCTTTCTCATCAGGCCGTGGTCTATGTGTATGCCGTAGACCTGCTCCGGTCTGAGCGCCTTTACGAGGAGCGCCGCAGTGACCGCCGAGTCAACGCCGCCGCTGACCAGGACGACTACTTTGCCGTCGCCGACGCGCCTTCTTATCATATCGACCGACGTCTGTATCCTGTCCTCAAGTGCGTACGTATCCTTGAAAAGGCATATTTTGCGGAGGAAGTTGCGAAGGATGTCCAAGCCGTGCACCGTCGGATCTACCTCGGGGTGGAACTGCACTGCCGCTATCTTCTTATCGGCGTTGTATATTCCGGCAGTCACGCCGTCCGTGTCCGCCACCTGCACGAATCCCTCTGCGAGCTTCTCGACGGCGTCGCCGTGGCTCATCAGCACCTTTTCGCACTTTTCGAGCCCCTCAAAGAGCGGGCAGGTGTTGTCTATGTTTATTTCGATCTGTCCGTATTCCGTCTTGTAATTCGGCACTACTTTTCCGCCGAAGTGATCGCTGATGAGCTGCATACCGTAGCAAATTCCGAGTACCGGTATACCTTTTTCAAATATGCGCCCGTCATACTTTGGTGCGCCGCTCTCCCATACGCTCGACGGTCCGCCGGATAATATTATACCCCCAAACCCGTCCAGCTTTTCCGGCTCGACGCCTATCGGGAAAATCTCGCTCTTTACGCCGAGTTCCCTGACTTTTCTGTCTATTACTTTCGTATACTGACCGCCGCAGTCGAGTATGGCACACTTTTCTTCCATGCTTTACAGTTCCTTTCAATGCTCGTTACACGTAAACTTCCTATATTAACCTTGTATAACATTATATCAGATAAATTACATTATTTCAACATTATTTTAAAATTTTGTGTTATATTTCAGATAATAAAGAAAGCCGCCCCTTTCGGAGCGACTATTTTAATAAGGAGGACAAATGTATCTTCATGCAAGTCATACGGCCTTCTTGTTTTTCAGTCTCAGATTGTCGGATATGAGCGCAATAAACTCGCTGTTGGTGGGCTTGCCTCGTGTGCTCTGGACGGTGTAGCCGAAGTAGGAGTTTATCACGTCGACGTCTCCTCTGTCCCAGGCTACCTCTATAGCGTGGCGGATAGCCCTCTCAACGCGCGAAGACGTGGTGTCGTACTTCTTAGCGACGGTCGGGTACAGCTCTTTGGTTATGGAGTTTATGAGATCCGGATTCTCTATGGTCATCATTATAGACGTGCGAAGATACTGATACCCTTTTATGTGTGCCGGTACACCTATCTGATGTATCACGTTCGTCACCTGCGTCTCAAGGTCGGGCAGGGCGAAGTCCGCAGCTTTGCCGCCGGGAGCGGCTCCTGTCTTGCCGAGCGCCTTCTGTATTTTGGAAACTATCGCAGAGTACTCGCACGGCTTCATTATGCAGTAGTCCGCACCGGCGCCTATCGCCTCTCCGAGCATTCCCGGATTACTTACCGCCGTCACTATTATAAACACCGGCCGGTAGTCCGGCTTTGCGCTCTTTGACTGCGCTATCACCTCTGCGCCGTCTATCCCCGGAAGCATCAGATCAAGTACAACTATCTCGGGCGTCAGCGTCTTTATGAGCCTGAGTGCGTCTTTGCCGTTCGAGCACTCACCTATTACGTCGTATCCGCTCCCGGTAAGGCAGCTCTTCAACCCTCCTCTGAAATCGCCGTTCGCATCGGCTATTATTACTCTTTTCATTCCGTTTGTGTAAGCCATCGTCTTTTTCACCTTTCTTTTGCTTTTTTTAGCTTGATATTTACATTATCTGGTAATTTCTTAATGCATACCAAATATTACCATATATTTTTTGAAATTTCAAGCTATTTTTTCACATTTCTTAAATTTAATCAGAAATACACAAAAGAAGGCGTTATTTTTGATATGATTTATAGAATTCATCAAAATAATTCCTCTTTTTTCGTCTGAAAAGCGGAAAATTTTTGCAGGGAGGCAAAAATGACTGTGCAAGGGAGGCTCGCACCGGGTATAAAATTCCCGGCGTTTTTACAAATTTTTTGTTTTTATTTCTATTGCAAGCGCTCGTCGCTGTCCTCCGAAAGACGCTGACGCCGCAAGGCGACTTTTGGATTTCTTTTGCGGAATAAATAAAAAATGCCTATCTGCTTGCCGTAGCTGTGCAGATAAGCACTGTTTTTATGTTAATATTCAAATTAAATTTTTCATATCAACTTGCGATAATGCGGTATTATATCCTCATACGAGCCGTCTTTAAGGAGGAAGCCGCCGGGAATGGTGCCGAGCTTTACGAAGCCGAGCTTTTCGTATAAGTGGAGGGCGGCTTTATTGGTGCTGACGACCGCATTGAACTGCAATATTCTGAAGCCCTCTTTTTTGCCCTGTTCCATGGAGTGGAGCACGAGCTTTTCTCCTATGTGGTTACCCCGTTCGCCCTCGCGCACGGCGTAGCTCGTATTGCATATATGACCGCATCTGCCGACGTTGTTCGGGTGCAGGATATATAGCCCGAGCAGACGTCCGGTATCTTCGTCGTATGCTATACCGGTATACGTTTGTGACTCGAAGAACGCAAGTCCCGTCACTTCATCGAGCTTTTCGATCTGAGGGAAAGCTATGCCCTGTTCGACCACCTGGTTCCATATGAGCGACGCCTCTGCGGCGTCTTCTTTTTTAAACTGTCTTATTTTTACATTCATGTGTTAGCTCCATCTTATAATATTCGGCTGTCTTGAAGAGAAGACCGTCACGCCTTCAAAGCCCGTGTCTCTCAGCAGCTTTTCCGCACTGTCTATGCCGCTGCCGATATTAGTGTAAAAATGTGCGTCTGAGCCTGTCGTGACGTATCTGCCGCCCATTTCTTTATAGAGCTTCAAAAGATCGGCGGTCGGGCTGAAGGTTCCTGCGCCGCCTACATCGGAGGTGTTTATCTCAAGCGCTTTGCCACGCCTTATCAGCGCGCCGAATATATCTTTATATATCGGAAAATACCTCGACGGCTCGGTGCATATATCGGGAAGCCTTCCGCCTTTGCGGAGGTATCTGAGCGGATAGGTGGCGTGGGCGAGGGAGTCGAAGTCGCACTTTTCCGCTATCTCAAGCAGTTCTTCGGTGTACTCGCCGTACTTTTTTTCGAGGTATTCGTCGGGATATTTTTCTCTGTCGGAATAATCGACCGCCCAGAAGTCAAATCCGTCCCTCAGGATGTGGAGCGAGCCGAGAACGAAGTCGAAATCATATTTTGATATGACTTCCTCTGCTTCCTTTTGCCTTGTGTGTGCGTGAGCAAGCTCTATGCCGCAGAGAAGCGCCGCAGAGCCGTCTTTTTCCCTTTCGGCACGCATCTCGCAGGCGTACTTATCAAGGTCGCAGTTGACGTATCCGTTTGTGCCGTCGGAGGTAAAAATATCGCAGTGCTCGGTAACGGCGATAAAGCGCAGTCCCTTTTCCCCGGCAATGCGGCGGAAGGTGGAAATAGTGTTTTCGGCGCTTTGATCGGCGTCCTCGGAGAGGCGGGTATGGAGGTGGAGGTCTGAAATCATCTGAGACTCCTTCCTGTGTGTTATATGTATAGTATAGCACTTTGGGGAGCGGGAGTCAAGATTTTTGGGTGTATATAGGTGCGAAAAGGTGCAAAAACCCGCCCCGAAGGGCGGGATTATCTGTATACAACTCATTCATTGTTCTTTTTCAATAGTATCAGCATCACAATTGACAAAATGCAAAACAGAAAAAACAGAAACTCGCTTCCGTTTCCATTAAACATTGCGTAAACCTGCACTATGAATCCGATAAGACCTACAGCAAGCAATATGCCGAAAATTATATTTTTCTTTCTCCTTTTCTTCCTTTCCTTCTCTTTATATTCCATTTCCCACTTTAGCTCTTCCGCTTGCCTTTCTAACTGGCTGTCATATTGCGTAAGCAACGCCCTGTGCAGAGTCGGATCTACTACGGTTTTATATGAAGGGGTACCGATAATTCTTAAATTTGAGTCTGTTTTCACATATACATCCATTACTGAATTCTCGGGGAAATTCTCTGTGAGACTCACGTCATTCATCTTAAAAAGATAATCATCTGCAAAAGCGCCGCCATCTCCGCCCACGCTAAAGCTCGTTTGTACTCTATTGCGATGAAACGCATCGAGTTCGTTAAATAGAACCGAATGTACTCCTACTGATACATCAAAAATCTGGCCATCCTCTGTAACCTGTTGTTCCCTTTCTCCGTCAATGGTAATGTAAAATTTCTTTTTTGTGTGTACGACAATAAATGGCATAATCAACTTTCCTTTCTTGTTAATATCTTTATTTTCCCGTTCTATGTACATTATATATCTTTAAATTCCATTTGTCAATACAAATATATCTTTTTCTTCTATATAATTTTTGTTATAAAGATTTATAATATATACATACAGGAGGTGGAAACGAGTGACGCACTATTCTGAATACCTTGAGTTTTTCTACAAAAGGCTGACGGAGCTACGGCTTGAAAAGGGAATTTCCGCACGCGACATGAGCCTTACTCTCGGGCAGAGCGAAAGCTATATAAACAAGATTGAAAACCGTCGGACGCTTCCGTCGATGACAGGATTTTTCTATATATGCGAATTTTTTGAAATAACACCGGAGGAGTTTTTCAACAAAAACAGCCCGTCACCACAAAGGGCAAAGGAGCTGTATAAGGAGATAGCAAAGCTCAAGCCGGAGCAATCAGAGCACATACTTTCCGTTATAAAAGACCTTAACAGCAAATAAAAAAGCCGCTGAGCGCTTCGCTCCACGGCTTGATTTTTTATATTCTCCGTCAGAGTTTTATTCCCTCAAAGGATTTAGGAATCTCTCTTTTCCTTTTGACGCTGGTATGGACGCTGGCTTATCAAATCTTATCGGTTCGCCCTTTACGGTAGTTATCACTCCACCTGCCTCGGTAAGTATGAGAGACGCCGCTGAGTAGTGCCACGGCTGCAAAACCAGCTCGAAAATGTCGCTTCACTCCGCATGATGCCGACGTAGCGTCCTTAGATTTGCCCTTCCCACGCCCGGGAAGGGCAAAAATCTTTTGGTACTTTTCTTTTTCAAGAAAAGTACGTAAAACGTGTCCCCAAAGCGCCAACGGCGCTTTGGATATTGCACCTGCGCT
>CAJOMW010000048.1 GCA_905235695.1 uncultured Clostridia bacterium
AATGCATAATTATTTGGTGGAAGAAAATGATTTTTGCTTTGCGTTTTATCCTCCAAAATGCTTTTACATTATACCATTTAATTCTGTAATAGTCAATACTTTTTCGAAAAAATCATAAATCATAAATCAACATTTATGGAGGTTTTTGTAAATTAAACAAAAAATCACCGAAAACTCTTGACTGTTTTGTTAACATGTGATACAATGGTGACGTAAAATATATTATCTATATTTTACTATATTATTTAAGGAGGAAAAGGTAATGGATAACAACAATCTCAACAATGTTCAGCCCGGCGGAAGTGTTCCGGGTAAGGGCAAGGCCATAGCGTCTCTCGTGCTTGGCATTATTTCCATAGTATTATGGTGGGGTTCAAGTGCTTTAATTCCTGCAATTATTTCTATAGTTCTCGGAATCGTCGGACTTGTTCTTGCTTCTTCGGCAAAGAAAGATGGTTTTGAGGGTGGAATAAGGAAAGCAGGATTTATTCTCTCGCTCATCGGCACTATAGGTGGCGCAATATTTTTGGTATCTTGTGCCGCTTGTGTGGCTTGCGTAGGAGCTGCAGCAAGCTCTGCTGCAGGATCTGCTGCAGGATCTGCTGAACTGAACGACTTTTTGAACAGCATCCAGTAATTATTCAGCATTACTTAAAGATCAGCGGCGTATGCGAAAGCATACGCCGCTTTTCTGTATGTTTGCGGATTTTATTCAGTCGAGGTCGATCTCTTCAATGCCCGCCTTGAGCTTTGCAGCCTGCTCAGCCTGTATCTCGGGTATTGCCGAGATCATAGGCTCTATGTCCTTGCCCTTGAGCTTTCTGTCGACATAGTTCTTTGTGATGCGGCGAACCGTATTCGAAAGGACTATAACGCCTATGAGGTTAGGTATCATCATAAGGCCGTTGAAGGTGTCGGAGATGTCCCATGCTATGGACGAGGTCATGAGAGCACCGGATATTATCATGAGCGTGAAGACTATCTTGTAGCCCTTTACAGCCTTCGTTCCGAAGAGGTACTCAAACGACTTTGAACCGTAGTGTGACCAGCCGAGTACCGTCGTGAATGCGAACAGGAACAAGCATATAGCGACGAATCTCGAGCCCCACACACCGAATACCGAAGAGAACGCCGCGCTTGCGAGCGTTGCGTCCGAAAGACCTTCGAGCATAACGCCGGTGTCGAGGTTTACTACGCCGCTGGTGAGTATAACGAGAGCGGTTATCGTGCAGACGATTATGGTGTCTACGAAAACTTCAAATATGCCCCACATACCCTGGCGTACAGGCTCGATAACGTTGGAGTTGGAGTGTACCATAACGGATGAGCCGAGGCCTGCTTCGTTTGAAAAGACGCCGCGCTTGAAGCCCCAGGTAACTATCGTTTTTATGGTAATGCCGACTGCGCCGCCCCAAGCGGCTTCCGCCGTAAATGCGTTGCGGAAGATAGCGCCGAAAGCGCCGCCTATGTTTGCGAAGTTAACGCCAATTATTATGAAGCTTCCTATCATGAACAGTATTACCATGAACGGAATTATCTTTTCCGCAAAGTTGGCTATTCTCTTGAGACCGCCTACGATAATCAGAGCGGCGAGGAGCATGACAACGAGGCCGAGAACTACGTTATATAACGTGATATCGCCGTAGAGGACGGTCTTGTCGAGCGCAGGAATCGGGAAAGCGTCCTTTACGTTGAGGACTATCTTGTTTACCTGACTCATGTTGCCGATTCCGAAGGATGCGAGGACGGCAAAGCATGAGAAAAGGACTGCGAGGACGGAGCCTACGTGCTTGAGGCCTCTCCTGTTTTCAAAGCCGTACTTGAGGTAGTACATGGCGCCTCCGCACCACTCTCCCTCCTTGTTCTTTCTGCGGTAGTAAATACCGAGAACGTTTTCGGAGAAGTTGGTCATCATGCCGAAGAATGCCGCTACCCACATCCAGAAGATGGAGCCTGCGCTGCCGAAGGCGATAGCCGCCGCAACGCCTGCAATATTTCCGGTTCCTATCGTCGCCGCAAGAGCGGTACAGAGCGACTGGAACTGGGAGATCGAGCCCTTGTCTTTCGTATGACTGGACACGTCTTTATGGAAGATGCTACCGATGGTGCTTTTCATCCAGTGACCGAAATGTGTTACCTGGAACACTTTCGTGATCACCGTCGTAAGGATACCCGTACCTATCAGTAAAACGAGGCCTATCGTTACCCACACGAACGTGTTGACGGCGTCGTTTACCGCAATAATACTATCCCACATGGAAAAATCCCTCCTAAAAATATATTGTTTGTAAAATTGAAACAAAAAGAGCCAAACTTCGCGTTTGACTCCGGTTTTCAAACAAAAACGGAAAGAGACCGTTTCCATTCAAATTAACTCCGTCCTTTTGCCTGAGAGATTAGCGGCAAGCCGCCTTGCACCTTCGGCACCCAAGTGTTCATGGACTTCTCCGGAGCGCTATCGGAATACAGTCTTTCGGTAAATTGCGGTACCTGAGAGTGTTACTCCTTCGGCGGCGCGCCGTCTGCGCGCTCTTTCCTGCATTCTTCATTTAGCGTATTTGGTTTTTTTCTTCAATTTTCCTTATTGTATCACATTTTTTTCCATATTGCAATACGTTTTTCAAAAAAAATTCAAAATAAATGCATAAAATGCGCCTTTATACCGGGTTACATACAAACAACGGCTGAAAACAGATCTAAAGCCCCAAAATATCAGATCTAAAGCCCCAAAATATCACAAAAATTTATCCTTTTTTTATTGCATTTACGCATTATTTATGTTAAAATGCATTGGATTGGAATATATCATGAAAAAGAACCGGAGGTGACCTCTGAAAATGAAATATTTCGATAAGCTGTCCCATTCGGTCGAAAAGGCGTTTTCTGACCGCGCCGTCGACACGGAAAAGCTGAAATACTGCGTAAAGGCGGACCTTGACGGAGAGGGCTGCTATTACGACGTATATATAACCTACGACGATGAAAAAATCTACATCCTATCCGGCTACGACAAGCTCACGAGAAGCAAAAAGACGTACGACGTCGAATTTGACTTCAAAGACTACGCCGAATACGACGTAAAGGATATAAAGAGGCTGTTTGTTGACAGGTATCAGTATACCTGCCGCTTTATGGCGGAGAAGGAGAACGGCGAAAACATAACGCTCGCCCGTTTTTCGAGCGGCTTTTCCGAAAAGTTCGAGCAGTTCTGCCGCCGCTTTGACTGTCTCAAAAAGGGAGAGGTTCCCGATGACTCTTCGCTCGAGGACAGAAAAATTTACTGTCCGAAATGCGGCAACAAATACCCCGATCCCAACCGCCGATACTGTCCCCACTGCGCAAAGCGCAGCAGCGTATTCAAGCGCCTTATGGGAATGTGCGGCGACTATAAGAAGCACATAGCGATAATACTTATAATGATAGGCGTATCTGTGGCGCTGGGGCTTATCGCACCGTACTTCGGAACAAAGCTGTTTTACGACGACGTACTCACCGAAGGCGGCTCGATGTACGGAGAGGTTTTATACGTTATTCTCGCAATGGCGGCGTTCTCGCTCCTATCGACAGTTGTTTCCATAGCCTACGGGATAATAATAAGCATAATAACTCCTGATATAGTCCACAGCCTCCGCACGAGCATATTCTCGTCCATGCAGCGCCTGTCGCTCTCGTTTTTCACCAACAAGCAGACCGGCTCCCTCATGGGCAGAGTCGACAGCGACAGCGCCGAAATATACGGCTTCTTTTCCGATTTGATTCCCCAGTTTATCGCAAATGCGATAAAGATGATCGGACTTGTAATTCTAATGATGAATATAAACCCGATAATCTCGCTGTGTATGTTCGCAGCGGCGGTAATAGTTGTGCTTATAGAGTACGTGTGGTTCAGAGGACAGAGAAGGTTCTGGAGAAACAGGAACATTGCAAAGCGTGGTGTGACCGCCGTTCTGACGGACGCACTGAACGGTCACAGAGTCGTAAAGGCGTTTGCGGGCGAAGAGCAGGAAATAGATCGCTTCGGATACAGGAATGACGCCCTCTTCAGGGCGGAATACGCAAGAGATATGCGAAGCGCCAAATTTTTCCCGATACAGCAGGGCATATACGCAGTCTTCAACGGAGTAATATACTGCATCGGAGTATATTTTGTGCTGACGGGAAAATTGCAGTTTGGCGGACTTACGCTTCTGATAAGCTATTTCGGATTGGTTCAGGAGCCGATACTCTTCTTTATGTATATGGGAAACGACTGGGCAAGGAGCATTGACACGGCAGGCAGAATGTTTGAGATACTCGACAGCGAGCCGAGCGTAAAGCCGCCTGCCGAGCCTGCCGAGATACCCGGAGGATATCTGAGGGGCGATATTGAGTTCAGGAACGTCTCATTTGAGTACGACGCCGGCAGACCTATCCTCAGAGACCTGTCATTTAAGACGCAGGCAGGCAAATTCACCGGAATAGTCGGCAAGACGGGCGCCGGAAAATCCACGATAATAAACCTCATATCGAGAATGTACGATGCGACGTCCGGAGAGATACTCATTGACGGAATCCCGATAAAAAAGATACCGTTCGACGTGCTCAGACGGAGTATAGGCGTAGTTTCGCAGGAGACGTATCTTTTTATGGGGACGATTGCGGACAACATAAGATACGCACGTCCCGATGCGACTATGGAGGAGGTCATACAGGCGGCAAAGTCCGCCAACGCCCATGACTTTATCATGAAGCTCCCCGACGGATACGACACCATGACCGGAAGCGGCGGCGTGAGCCTTTCCGGCGGCGAGAAGCAGAGGATATCCATAGCCCGTGCGCTTATACAGAAGCCGAATATTCTGATACTCGACGAGGCGACGGCGGCGATGGACACTGCGACAGAGAGAAAGATACAAAATGCGATAGACGCCCTCAAGCAGGGCAGGACGATAATAGCGATAGCTCACAGGCTCTCCACCCTCAGAGATGCGGACACGCTCTGCGTTATAGACCACGGACGGCTGAAGGAGGAGGGCACGCATGACGAACTGATACGCATGGGCGGCAAGTACTTTGAGCTGTACAAGCTGCAGGCTACGTCCCTTAAGGCTGTCGGAATAGAATAAAGCGCACATGATCGAAAGGCAAGGCATCAGATGAAACAGAATTATGAACAGACATTTGAAACAGATACGCTGCTGATACTCGCCCCGGAAAAGCTCAGCTTTTCAAGGGACGCAAGCGGCTTTCTGAACCTCGAATACGGCTCCGAAAAATACGAGAGGGTGACGCTGACAAGGCTCGTTCCTTACATGGATACGGAAAAATACATAAGCGTCAACTACAACAAGGAGCACGATGAGTGGACGGAGATAGGCGTTATAGCGGACATAGCCCTTCTGCCGGAGCGGCAGGCGGAGACAGTTCGAGAATACCTCTCCTTCAAGTACTACATACCGATAATCACAAAAATCAACAAGATAACGGATAACCGCATGGGATACCTGTTTCTCGAGGCCGAGACCACGGCAGGGGAGAAGAAGATAGCGGTAAACGACTGGTGGCACAATTTCAAGGTCATTTCCGGCACGTCTCTCTCTGTCACCGATGCCGACGGGAACCGTTACAGCGTTCCCGAAATAGAAAAGCTCGACAAGGCGAGCCTGAAAAAGCTCCAGCTCTTTATTTGACGCACGATACGAGGATAATCAAGCATGAATCTGAAATTGTCATACCCAAAGGGAGTAAGCGAAAGCGACGTCTGCTTTGCGCTCCCGTTCGATATAGATAAAAAAGCGAGCAGCGCATCCGGGCATCTGACGGCTACGAGAGAAGTCATACGGGTGTACATGGACGACTTACTCTGCAAAGAATACAGGATAGAGGATATATCCGAGATAGAGGTGCAGCAGCTCGTTGGCTGTTCCATGCTCTGCGCAAGGGACAACAGCGGACGGTGGGAGTGCGTCTGCGCCTTTTCTCAGAAATATTTTCTGCGCTATGCCGAGGTCGCAAAGATACTCGACTATTACATAAAGACCGGCATTTTTACCGAGAACTCCGACGAGGATGAGCCGACCTGCCCGAGATGCGGCGCAAGGCTCAAGGGCGGCAGCGAGTGTATGTTCTGCCGCTCGAAGAAGGGCGTTTTCATAAAGATGATAAAGCGTCTGAAGCCTTACAGAGCGCTGTTTATTATGTCCCTCATATCGACGTTTATCCTCTACGCCGCAGACGTTATCGGACCGATGCTCCAGAGGGTGCTCATAGACGAGCTGATAGTTCCCAAAAACGAGAACTGGGCGCTGTTTTTAAAGGTGTCGCTTTGCATACTTTCCATTAATCTTGCAACTATTGTATTCCGTGTTCTGCAATCCTACGGAAACACCAAAATATCAACGGCTTACGGGCGTGATCTCAGGCGAGATATATTCAACAAGACGCAGGAGCTATCCATGAGCAACGTAGCAAAGCGCACTCCGGGAGAGCTTATAAACAGAGTGTCGTCCGACGCCGGTGTGCTTCAGGACTTTGTTACCCGCCAGGGCAAGGACATGATATTTCAGATAGTTGCCCTCATTGCGCTGCTCATCATTATGTTCGTAACAAACTGGCGGCTTGCGCTTATCGTTGTGATACCGCTTCCGCTTGCGGCGTATTTGTCGTTCAAGTCTTTTAACATAATAAGCATACGATACGGAAGGGTATGGAGGTTCCGCTGTAAGGCGAGCGAGCTTCTCCACGACGTTCTGCACGGAATAAGAGTCGTCAAGAATTACGGGAACGAGGATCGGGAGATAAAGGCTTACGAGACAGCGTCAAAGAATCAGGCGGAAGCCACCAAAAATGCGGATATTATATGGTTTCTCGTCCAGCCGCCCATCAGGTACCTGTTCAGCATAGGCGAATACTGTGCGCTTCTTTTCGGGGGCTTGATGATACTCGGCGACAGCATGCAGCTCGGAGAGCTTGTTCAGTTTACGGCATACGTATATATGCTTTACGGGCCTATCCAGTGGCTGACTATGCTGCCGAGAGTTCTTGCTAACACCTTTGTCAGTGCCGGAAAGGTATTTGAAGTGCTCGAAGAGAGAAACGACGTTTCAGACCGTGAGGGCGCAAAGGATGTGGAAATAGAGGGCAATATATCTTTTGACAACGTATACTTCGGCTACAAGGCGTACAACCCGGTGCTGAAGGGCGTGAGCCTTGACATAAAGAAGGGCGAGATGATAGGTATTGTCGGACACTCCGGCGCCGGTAAGTCCACCCTCATAAATCTGATAATGCGCCTGTACGAGCCTACCGGCGGAACGATAACGATAGACGGCACGGACATAAGGGATATATCACAGGACTCTCTGCGCTCTCAGGTGGGCGTAGTGCTCCAGGAGACGTTCCTGTTTAACGGCACTGTACTTGACAATATCCGATACGCAAAGCCCGATGCGACGTTTGAAGAGGTAGTACAGGCGGCAAAGATAGCTAACTGCCACGACTTTATCGTGAGGATGCCGGAGGGATATAACACGACTGTCGGCGAGCGAGGATACAGCATATCCGGCGGCGAGCGCCAGAGGATAGCCATAGCAAGAGCCATACTTCACGATCCGAAGGTGCTTATTCTCGACGAGGCGACCGCATCGCTCGACACGCAGACCGAAAAGATGATACAGGACGCTCTCGGAAAGCTCATATCCGGCAGGACGACCATAGCGATAGCGCACCGTCTCTCTACCCTTGCGAATGCCGACCGTCTGATCGTACTCGACCACGGACGTGTTGCCGAGATCGGAAGCCATGCTGAGCTTCTTGCCAAAAAAGGCATTTACTATAATCTTGTAATGGCGCAGAGGCAGACTGCAAAGCTCGCGCCGGCTAAGGCGGAGTAGACCGGAAGTGCCGTAGGCACTTCTCATGGGGAACACGGTCTCTTTTCCGACTGCTCTTTATATTCTTTTTTTGTTGCGCTGGTAAGCGCAGGTGCGGCCGGCAAAAGCGCAGCTTTTGATGCTCATTAGATGTTTTACTGCCCTTACAACAGGCTACATCAATATTGCGGCTTTAGTGCCTCAACACGCCCTCAACAGGGCTATAAAAAAGCTATTGGTACAGATAATACCAATAGCTTATCGTTTTTCAGTGGGGTGCTACAAATTTTGCATTTTGTAATACATTATGCTTTCAGCATGAGCAGCGCCGCACAATACCTGTACTTTGCGTTTGGCGCATACACCATGCCGAGCCCGGCGTATTTCTTGTCGGAGAGAAGAAGAGACCTGTGCTGCTCTGAATTTATCCAACCGTTTATACAGGTGAAAACGTTTGCCGCACCTGCGCAGACGTTTTCTCCCCATGACGTCCACTTAAATGAGGGATTGTACCGCAAATACCGCTGTATTGCAGAAGATCCGTCTGCCCCTGTGTGCGTCAGCGAGCCCTTTTGCGCCATGTAACCGGCGTGGTCAAGACAGCAGTCTGCAGCGTACTTGTCGTACTCAACAGCCATTTTGTCGTTTGTATATCTGAAAGCGTTTATAATGTCTATGCCAAGCCTCGACTGGTTTCTGAGCGCTTCGCTCTCGTCGAAGTCATTGCCCACACCCTTTGTCATGTAGCTGACGGATATGAGCTTGCCTCCTATGAGGTCATTGTACTTGGCAAAGGTGTGATCCGGGAAGGACTGCACCTCGTATTCCTTTGACGAACGCGTTGTGGGCGTGCCGTACGTAACTCCATCGGACGTAGTGAAATACGGGGAGTTCGTGTAATACCCGAAAATTATTCCGCCGTCGGTCGCAACAGCCATAAGCGATGTGCGATATTTTGCGTAAACGTACCAGGTAAGACCGTTTTCTCCTAAAAACGAGTAGGACGGCTCCCCACAGTAGAAAATCATGTCGCTGACACTTTTGCCTATGCGGATAATGTAGTCGCCTATCCGGAGGGTGTTTTTGTTTTCGAGAGTGTAAATTCCGACGGTCTTTGTGTAGTTGTCCCAGCCGACGGTAGCCCCGAACGACTCGGCAACCGCGCGTATAGGCACGTATGTGACGTCTCCTATAAGCTCAGCCTTTGCAGGCATCGACGAAGCCTTACCGTTTACGGTCAGAACGTCCGAGCCTATCGCAAGCTCTGCCACCGTGCCGCCCTTTGACATTTTGACGGTCTTGGTCTCTTGTACCCATTCCACCCTTATGTCAAGCAGCTCCATTATTTCTCTCAGCGGCATGAGCGTCGTTCCGTTTACTGCTATGGCTCTGTTCTTGAGAAGCGCTTTTACACCGTTAATTTTAAGCGATATTGTCTGCACGTAAAGCACGCTTGGAGATGACGAAATTTGTTCCGCCTGTGACGGGGTTCCCACACGGATAAAATCGGCGGCTAAAGCCCCTGAAGATATGACCGAAGCGGCAAATATCGCCGCAGCAAGAGCAAAAACAACTTTTTTCATTCTAACAGTTATATCTTTCATTATGAACCGAACACCTTTCTTAGGTAAGTCACACTGTCACGCAGCTCATCCTCGTTTGTGCCGAAGTTTTCGTTCTCGACCACAAACCACTCGGGTATGCCTGTAACTTTCGTCAAGCCTGCAAGATCTACCTTTCCTGCGCCGACAGCTATGTCTCTGTCGCCGCTTACGTCCCTTGTATGGAGTACCGGTATGTGCGGAACTCTGTCGGAATGTTCCTTTACGTATTCTGCCGGATTTACCCCCGCGACAAAGGCGTGCCTTGTGTCGAGCTCAAAAAAGACGTTTTCGCTTTCGCTGTTTTCAAGA
>CAJOMW010000049.1 GCA_905235695.1 uncultured Clostridia bacterium
CTGCGGCGGCTTATATTTTGGCATATAGCGATCTGAGCGGTGCGAAAGCGCCGCTTTTAATATTCTTTTTCTGTTGCTCTGCTAAGCGCAGGTGCAGCTACCAAAGCGCCTTCTGGAGCTTTGGGGAAACGTTTTACGTACTTTTCTTGAAAAAGAAAAGTACCAAAAGATTTTTGCCCTTCCCTCTTGCGGGAAGGGCAAATCGAAGGGCGCTGCGTCGTCGCATTACGGGTTCCGTGCTTCGCACTCCACATGATGCCAAGAGAAAAATCTGCGATTTTTCTCTGACGGTTCTTGGCGCAGGTCGTACTGCCCTTACAATGGGCTACATCAATGTAGCGGTTGCAGTGCCTCAAAATTCTTCGGTGGAGTTGCTCATATAGAAAATGTTGCTCGTTTCCGCGCCATGGCAAGTTTTGCGGTCACGAGACTGCGGTGGGGGCGCGGCTTTGATGAGGCTTGTGAAGCGGTACTTTATTACTTTTGCAAGTGGTATGCGCTGCTTTCTGCTTCTTTTTCGGCGGTGCAATAGATGCACTGCAACAGTGCTCTTATACAGGACTCCGACAGTGCTGTTAAGCTATGCATACATATCTTGCAGTCGTTCTTTTCATAACGGCTTTTAAAAGAGCCGCAAAGCAATCTTTACCACAGCAACCCACTAATGATATGAGAAGCAATGGGTATCACCAAAATAAAAAAATTATACATAGCCCTGTTGAAGGCGTGTGGAGGCACCGCAACCGATGCCTTTACGTAGCCCGTTGTAAGGGCAGTACGACCTGCGCCAAGAACCGTCGGCACATCTGTGGAGAGCCGAAGGCTCGGAACCCGTTATGTGCCGACGCAGCGTCCTTAGATTTTACCTTCCCACAAGAGGGAAGGTAAAAAATCTTTTGGTACTTTTCTTTTTCAAGAAAAGTACGTAACACGTATCCCCAAAGCTCCAGAAGGAGCTTTTTGCGCCATATGGCGCTTTGGATACTGCACCTGCGCTCAGCAGTGTAACAGGAAAAGAATATCAAAAGCGGCGCTTCCGCCAGCTACACCTGCGCTCAGAAGCGCAACAGAAAACAGGTATCAAAAGCCGTGCTTTGCCAATTCTGCATTTTGCATTTTTTTGACCGCCGACACAAACGTCCCCGAATGTCCGCTTTGCGCTCTGTGGGAAAAGAACGGGCGGATCCCCTTTTCGTCCTTATAGCATGAGGTGCAGATGTCTGCGGCGTCTATATTTTCCCGCCGTACTCCGCACTTTTCGAGAAGGCTTGCGTTTATCTTGGCAAGGTCGGCATGGTGCTTTTCGCCGGCCGAATGGGACGGAAAAAGGGGCAGTAACTCATCAGTGTCAAAGCCGTACCCCTTTGACGTGAAAAGCTCTCTGAATGCTGTCACGACCTCGCCACCGACCTCGTAGCAGCAAAGACCGATGCACGGACCTATTGCGGCGATTATGCTGTCCATGTCTCCGTCCGAAAGAGCTTTAGCGGCCTTTGCTGCTATATCCGCCGCGCTTCCGCGCCAGCCTGCGTGTACAGCGCATACTGAGCCGCTGACTTTATTTGCGAGCAGTATCGGCACACAGTCGGCCGTCTTTATGCACACGGCATCTACGCCTTGTTCTTTGCCGTCGAGCAAAAGTGCGTCGGCATCGGGCATGGCTTCTCTATCCGGGCATATTCCTCTGCCGCCGTCTTTGCCGGTGACCTTCAGCACGTCTGCGGAATGTACCTGCCGGGCCGCGACGGCTCTCTCCGGCTCCGATCCGATAACGGACAGCGCTCTGCGGTAGTTTTCGAGGACGTTGGCTTTGCTGTCGGCGGCGCCGAATGAGTCGAGCCTTGCGGTACTCACGTTCAGACTTTCAAAATCTCCCTTGCTTACGCCGCCGTACCTTGCAAAAAAGCCGTTTGCAAACCCCTCGCTCTCCAGAAGAGTGCTTGCGTAGTATATTATTCCGTCATTTTCTCTTTTTATAAACATTCTCCGGCGCCCTTTCCCGTTTTTCTTAAACTATTATATGCGTTCGGGCCGGTTTTGTCAACCTTGAGAATAGTAATAAAAAATCAATTATTTTTTCACGGTAAAAGATAGTTTGCGCACTTTGATTTGCCGCTATCGGCGGTTTCCTCACAAAACGCATATAATTATCACTAATTTAGTAATAATTATCACTTTAACACTATTTTGGGTATAATTATTGACATTTTTAAAAGATAATTTATAATTTATAGTAAGAAAATAAACAGACAAAGGGGTTAAATCAATGGCTTTAATTAAAAGAATGAATGCGGACAAACTCGACGTACAGGTATACTCTGACAGAGCGTCAATGGGAAAAGCCGCAGGCAGCGATATCGCCGCAAAGATAGTGGAGCTTCTCGGCAAGAAAGACGAGCTGAACATCATCTTTGCCGCCGCTCCCTCTCAGAACGAGACTCTTGCAGAGCTTATCTCTCACGAGGAGATAGACTGGTCGAGGATAAACGCCTTCCACATGGATGAGTACATAGGTCTTCCCCTCGATGCGCCTCAGAGATTCGGCAACTTTCTCAAAGAAGCGATTTTCGGAAAGGTTCCGTTCAAGTCGGTAAATTACATAGACTCTTCGAGCAGCGTTGAAGCGGAGTGCGAGAGATACACAGAGCTTCTTAAAGCCCATAAGATAGATATCGTAGTCCTCGGAATCGGCGAAAACGGACATATTGCGTTCAACGATCCGCCTGTTGCGGACTTTAACGATCCGAAGGTAATAAAGCCCGTCGAGCTCGACGAAATATGCCGCAATCAGCAGGTAAACGACGGATGCTTTGCAAAGATAGACGACGTGCCGCATACTGCGCTTACGCTCACCATCCCCACCCTCTTCAATGCGGACTGCCTTTTCTGCAGTGTTCCCGCAAAGACCAAGGCGGAAGCGGTTTATCACACCGTGACCGACAAGGAGATAAGCGAAAAATGCCCGGCTACCGTAATGAGAAGGCACAAGAGCGCCATTCTCTACTGCGACGCCGACAGCGGTGCAAAGCTCTTATAATTAAATAAATGTTTTCTTGACATAGCTTTTGATAGGGGAAGGAAGTAAAGAATATGAAAAAGCTAAACGTAGCCATCATAGGTCAGGGACGCAGCGGCAGAGACATACACGGAAGATATTTCCTCGGTGAAGAGTCGAAGAAGTATTACAACGTAGTTGCAGTCGTCGACAAGATGGAGAGCAGAAGAAAGAGAGCGGCGGAGGAGTTCGGATGCCCCGTCTACGAGGATTACAAGGCTCTGTTCGACAGGAAGGACATCGACCTTGTTGTAAACTCCACGTTTTCGCAACTCCACTACCCCATAACCATGGATCTTTTGAATCACGGCTTCAACGTAGTCGTTGAAAAGCCCTTCTCCGCTCACGCAAGCGAGTGCGAAGCGATGATAAAGGCGGCAAAGGACAATAACTGCATTTTAACGGTATTCCAGCAGTCAAGACTTGCCCCTTACTACAAAAAGATACGCGAAATAGTCGACAGCGGAGTTCTCGGAGAAATCATACAGATAAGCATCGCATTCTCCGGATACGCAAGGCGCTGGGACTGGCAGTGCAGCCAGAGATACTACGGCGGAAGCGTTCTCAACACGGGACCTCATCCGCTCGATCAGGCGCTCGATCTTCTCGATACCGACGATATGCCGCAGGTTTTCTCCTGCCTCAGAAAGGTAAACACCTTCGGCGACGCAGAAGACTATGCAAAGATAATTCTCACCTATCCGAACCGTCCCCTCATAGACGTCGAGATAAGCAGCTGTGACGGATATTCCGACTACACCTACAAGATACAGGGCTCCAAGGGCGCTCTCAAGGGAAATCTCAGCCACATTGACTGGAAGTACTTCGATCCGGCAAAGGCACCCGAACGGCACCTTATACTTGAGCCCTTGAAGGCAGACGACGGCGTATCCCCCGCATACTGCTCCGAAAAGCTCGATTGGGTAAACGAATCGGTTGACCTTGACGGCGACGTCTTCAACGTAAACGTGATAGAGTACTACGAGAGACTTTACGACAGCATAGTAAACGATAAAGAGCTCTTTATCAGACCGGAGAAGATACTCCAGCAGATAAGGGTTATAGAGGCTGTACACGCAAACAACCCCATGCCTATCCTCTATTGATTTCATTTGCAAACGGAGAGACATATCATGAAAAAGAAAATAGCAATTCTCGGCATCGAGAATACTCACGCTTGGGGATTTGCACAGCTTATAAGCGAAGGAAAATTCCCCGACCTTGAGATAGTCGGCGTATACGGCACGGAGAGAGAGCTGAAGGAGTTTGACGCACTTTTAAGAACCGGTAAGCCCCGTCAGACTCTCGAGGACCTCACAAAGCCTGTATTCGTCATAGATGCGACCATAAAATCTTATGAAAGCGGCAAGACTGTCGAAATAGGTGCCTTATGATAACAGCAGTAAAGAACGGAAAGATAATATACGGCGACATAATCATCGAGGGCAGTACTCTTTACCTTCAGGACGATAAGATTGCCGGAATTTACAAGGACGGCTACGTCGCTTCGCCCGTTGCAAGCAGAGTAGTCGATGCGGAGGGAAAATACGTTTCTCCCGGATTTATTGACATACACACTCACGGAGCCGGAGGAAGCGACTTTCTCGACTGCGAGGTCGAGGGATATCTCAGAGCCGCCCGTACCCATGCCATTCACGGTACGACAGCCCTCTGCCCCACAACGACGTCAGGCGAGTATTCCGAGCTTCTCGAGACGTTTGAAGTATACCGGAAGGCAAAGCCGCTGAACACAGACGGCGCATATCTTCTCGGACTTCACCTCGAAGGGCCGTACTTTGCCATGAGTCAAAAGGGTGCGCAGGACGCAAAGTACGTCCGCAACTTTGACAAGAAGGAATACACCGAAATACTCCGCCTCGGCGACGGAATAATAGCACGATGGAGCGCCGCTCCCGAGCTTCCGGGTGCGGTTGAATTCGGCGAGACGCTCGTAAAAAAAGGCGTGCTTCCGTCAATCGGACACACCGACGCAAACAGCGACCACGTAGAAGCCGCATACAAAGCCGGATTTACGCACGTTACGCACCTCTACTCCTGCACGAGCGGCGTTCACCGCATAAAGGCGACTCGCTACGCAGGCGTGATTGAGAGCGCTTATCTCATAGACGGCATGACCGTAGAGATAATTGCGGACGGCGTACACCTTCCGCCCTCGCTTCTCAAGCTCGTTTACAAGATAAAGGGGCCTGAAAACACGGCGCTGATAACCGACTCCATGAGGGCGGCCGGAATGCCCGAGGGCAGGAGCATACTCGGAAGCAAGAAGAACGGCGAGGAAGTCATAGTGGAGGACGGCGTTGCAAAGCTGCTCGATCGAAGCTGTTTTGCAGGCAGCGTTGCTACGACCGACAGACTGGTAAGAAACATGATAAAAATGGCTGACGTTCCTCTTACGGATGCAGTAAAGATGGCGTCATCCACCCCTGCGCGCATAATAGGCGCTTACAGCAAGGGTTCTCTTGATACCGGAAAGGATGCGGACGTTATCGTATTTGACGAGGATATAAACGTAAGTACGGTAATTGTCGGCGGAAAGGTGATATACGGTGAATAATTTTGCGGAATCGGAGATTTTGAGAGATCCGGCAAACGATTTGACTGCTAAGGTATACCTCAAAGAGTACAGCAACCCCTATATGCTCACGCCCCACCTGCACACGGAATATGAAATATATTACCACATAGGCGGCGGAAAGGGCTTCTTTATAGACGACGCATACTACTCGTGTAAGCCGCATGACCTCTTCATAATACGCAGAATGAGAGTGCACCGCATTACGGTAAAAGACCCCGAGAACTATCTCAGATGCGTCATAAATATCGGCGCACCGCTCATTGAGCGCATATGCAGCCTTACGGACGATCCGACAAATCTCGATTTTCTCGATAAGGCAGGCGACACGCTTCCCATAAAGGTGAACCTTGGCAGGGAGAATCACGAAAAGCTGCTCATGCATATCAAGGAGTACCTCCGTCTCGAACAGGCAAATGACAGCCTCATGCTGACGGCAAAGCTGCTCGAGATACTCGCTTTCATAAAGTTCATCTTTACCGAAAACGAGAGCGCCACAGTCGAGGAAGCCTCGCCGGAAACGTGGTCCGAGAAGGCGGTCTACTTCATAGAGCGCAATTTCAAAACCTGCCAGGCAGCCGACGTCGCAAAGGCGCTCAGCATAAACGAAAACTACCTCAGCCGCATATTCAAAAGCGAGACGGGTACACAGCTGAACACCTATATAATCGAGCGTAAAATAGCCGAGGCAAAGCGGCTTCTCTATAACGGAGAAAGCGTAAAGAACGCCTGCGCTATGTCCGGCTTCAACGATTGCTCAAACTTTATTCGCACCTTCAAGAAGTTCACCGGAGCTTCTCCGGGACACGTCAAAAAACTGTATAAATAATACGTCCGCACCTTCGGGTGCGGATTTTTTAGAGGAAGAATTTAATTAAGATCGGGGCTTTGCCCCGAGCCCCATTCAGAACTTTTTGAAAAAAGTTCCGAAGCCTCAAAAACTTTTTGTGTTTGGGTTTGGATAGGAATATTTTTAATTGAAATCGGGGCTTTGCTCCGAGCCCCATTCGGAACTATTTGAAAAAAGTTCCTTAGCCTCAAAAACTTTTTGTGTTTGGGGTTTGGATAGGAATATTTTTAATTGAAATCGGGGCTTTGCCCCGAACCCCATTCGGAACTTTTTGAAAAAAGTTCCTTAGCCTCAAAAACTTTTTAACATCAAATGCCCATTTTTGTCAACGGAAAAAAAGTTACAAAGGAGCAGCAATGCTTAAAGCAAACAAAAGAAACCGATTGAAATTGTGACGTTGTTTTTGATTATATTATGCATAACCGGTATGTAAAACTTGCACAATTTGAAAAAGTGTGCTATAATACCTTCGGTAAGTGCAAGAGAGGGTGCTATGCGCC
>CAJOMW010000050.1 GCA_905235695.1 uncultured Clostridia bacterium
TAATTATTCAAAAACTTTGAACAATACTTTAATTTTTAGACAAATTTCTGTAATTCGCTTGCTTTTTATAAATTTTCTGCTATAATATATAATGGCTTGGGATTGGGAGTATTTTCAAAAGATAAACTTTTAACGAGCCGTTACCGCCTTGAAGGAGGTTCTTTACAGAGCATCCCGAAGGCAGATGAGAACATAACTTTAATGAATAAAAATCAACCAAAGTACTTTAAAATGCATTGAACGGAGGTATTACAATGACAGAGAACAAGTACGTAAAGCAGTGGGTTGCCGAAATGGCTGAACTTACGGCTCCCGACGCCATCGTGTGGATAACGGGCGACGAGGAACAGACAGAAAAGCTTCGCAAGCAGGCGGTTGCCTCCGGCGAATTGATAAAGCTCAACGAAGAGAAGCTCCCCAACTGCTTCCTTCACAGAACAGCTGTAAACGACGTTGCACGTGTTGAGAACAGGACGTTTATATGCACCACCAAAAAGGAAGACGCCGGCCCCACCAACAACTGGATGAGCCCCGACGAATGCAAGGCAAAGCTCACGCCCCTCTACAAGGGCTCCATGCGCGGACGCACAATGTACGTTATTCCTTATTCCATGGGCGTGCTCGGCTCGGACTTCTCCAAGATAGGAATTGAGCTTACCGACTCCATATACGTCGTGCTCAATATGCTTATTATGGCAAGGGCAGGCAAGAAGTGCCTCGAGCAGCTCGGCGACAGCCCCGAATTTATAAAGGGACTTCACTCCAAGGCAGACCTTGACGAAGAAAACAGATATATCGTTCACTTCCCCGAAGAGAATACGATATGGTCCATAAATTCCAACTACGGCGGAAACGTTCTCCAGGGCAAGAAGTGCTTCGCACTGAGAATAGCTTCATGGCTCGGAAGAAAAGAAGGCTGGATGGCAGAGCACATGCTCATCCTCGGCGTCGAATATCCTAACGGCGAGATAAAGTACGTATCGGCGGCATTCCCGTCCGCCTGCGGCAAGACCAACCTCGCAATGCTCGTTCCTCCGGAATACTTCAAGAAGCAGGGCTACAAGGTTTGGTGCGTAGGCGACGACATCGCATGGATACGCCCCGGCAAGGACGGAAGGCTCTACGCCGTCAACCCCGAGAACGGCTTCTTCGGCGTTGCTCCGGGTACTAACGAAAAGTCCAATCCCAATGCGCTCGCTACAACAAAGCGCGATACGATATTCACTAACGTCGTACACAACCTCGACGACAACACCGTTTGGTGGGAAGGTCTCGACAACAATCCTCCCAAGAATGCGATCGACTGGAAGGGCAACAAGTGGGATTACACCAAGTACGACAAGAAGGACAAGAGCACCTGCGGCGCTCATCCGAACTCCAGATTTACCGCCGTTGCAAAGAACTGCCCCTGCGTATCGAGCGAGTTTGACAGCCTGACGGGCGTTCCGCTCGAAGCTATAATCTTTGGCGGCAGACGCGCAAAGACCGCACCTCTGGTATACGAGGCACGTTCATGGAAGCACGGCACGTTCGTAGGCTCCATAATGGCTTCCGAGACGACAGCGGCAGCAGCCGGTGCGGTAGGCGTAGTAAGACGCGATCCTATGGCAATGCTTCCGTTCTGCGGATACAACATGGGCGACTACTTCGGACACTGGATAGAGATGGGCAAGAAGCTCACCAATGCTCCAAAGATATTCCACGTCAACTGGTTCAGAACAGACGACGAAGGCAACTTTATATGGCCCGGCTACGGCGAAAACATGAGAGTGCTTCTGTGGATACTCGACAGATGTGCAGGCAAGGCCGAAGCAGTTGATTCCGCTATCGGATATCTTCCCAAAGCCGAAGACATCAACGTCGAAGGGCTTGAAGGCGTTACTCTCGACACAATTAAAGAGCTTCTCGTAGTTGACAAGAAAAGCTGGATAGAAGACCTTGACAGCATAAAGGAATTCTACGCAAAGATAGGCGATACCATTCCGAAGGAGCTCAGAGACGAGCTTGCTACCCTCGAAGCTAACCTCAAAAAGTAATAACTGATATAATTAAGCACGGACGGCGAAAGCGGCCCGTGCTTTTTTGCCGAAAAAATAGCAATCCTTTTTCAAGTTCACATAATATTAACATAAAAAGCGATATTTGTTATTGAACTTTTCTTGAAAAGTGGTAAAATAATAACAAAGTTAGCACTTGAGGTTCAAGAGTGCTAAAATTGCAAGGGAGGTAGGACGTATGGAACTCAGCGAGAGAAAGATGAGGATACTCAAGTCTATAATAGACGAATATATAGACAACGGCGAGCCTGTCGGATCAAAGCATCTCATGCAGTCGGGCAACATATCCCTGTCTCCGGCGACTATCCGAAACGAGATGAGCGAGCTTGAGGAAATGGGCTATCTCGATAAGCCTCATGCGTCCGCAGGGCGCATACCCTCAAGCAGTGCGTACAGATTTTACGTCGACGAGCTCATGTCGAGCTACAAGACGTCCTTTGAACAGCTTGAGCTTCTTAATGAGCTTACTCGCTTTAAGATGGACGAAATGGACAAGATAGTCACCAAGGCGCGCAGCATAATGTCCAGGATGACAAACTACGCTTCCATAACCGTCGAGGAGAGTACAAACGACAGCGTCGTACAGCGCTTTGAGGCGCTTCTCATTGACTCTTCGAGTATGCTTCTGGTAATGGTCATGCCGGACGGCTCGATAAATTCAAAGCACGTTAATACAGGCGTTGCCATTGACGCAGACGACGTAGAGCGAATAAAGAATGCGCTGAATACGGTACTTGCGGGCAGGTCGCTCGGAAACGTATCGCTTCCGGATATAATGAGGCTTGAAGAGATGTTCGGAGACCTCAGACTTCTCGTAAATCCTCTGCTGAGGATGGCGTATGAAGCGGCGGAGGGAAGCGACGGACGGAGCGTCGAGGTAGACGGAATAACCAACCTTTTGTCATACCCCGAGTTCAGAAACGTAGAAAAAGTAAAGGATCTGCTGGAGATTTTCGAGCAGAACGGAGAAGCCATAATGGACTATCTGCCGATGGCAAAGGGCGCTCCGGACGATGCGGACACAAAGCTGAAGGTTTATATCAGCGACGAAGACGATCCGCTCCTGTCCGATGCGAGCATAGTGTTCTGTTCACTTCCGGTAGGCAGGAAAAATACGATATTCGGCATACTCGGACCGCGGCGAATGGACTATAAGAAGGCGACGGTGGCTCTTACAAGGCTTGCGCAGACGATGAAGAGCCTGTCTGACAAATCAGATCCTTCCGAAAGCCCGGGAAATGGCGGCGGAGAGGTTTAAGACTGAAAGTTACAACTACGACTAAGAAGGTGAAAACGTGTCTGAGAAAGAAAAGAAAGTGAGCGGCGCTGAGGCGGAAAACGAAAGTGAAAGCGCTCCCAAGGCCGCAAAAGAAGACAATAAAGACGAGAAGAAAGAGAAGAGAGCGCAAAAACTCCTCGAAAAAGAGCTTGAAGACGCAAAGAGCGAGATAGAAAAGCTGAAAAAGGAAAACCAAGAGCAGAACGACTCCTATCTGCGAATGCTTGCCGAGTACGACAACTTCCGAAAGCGCGCACAGAAGGAAAAGGAGTCGATATATTCCGACGGCATTGCCGATGCGGTGGAGAAGCTGCTCCCCGTGCTCGACAACCTCGAGCGTGCAAGCGATACCGATTCTTCTTCCGACGCTCAGTCTGTCATAGACGGCGTAAAGAAGATACTCGAGCAGGCTTCGGGCGTCTTTGAAAAGCTCGGAGTGACCGAGATACCGGCAAAGGGCGAAAAGTTCGATCCGGAGCTGCACAACGCAGTGATGCACGAAGAAAGCGAAGAATACGATGAAAATACCGTCTCGGACGTATTCCTTAAAGGCTATAAGATAGGCGATAAGGTTATACGTCACTCGATGGTGAAAGTAATGAATTAAATAAAATAACTTATACGGAGGTAATATATCATGGGAAAAATCATAGGAATTGACTTAGGTACAACAAATTCATGCGTAGCCGTTTATGAAGGCGGCGAGCCGGTAGTTATTGCAAATGCAGAAGGCTCAAGAACGACTCCTTCCGTCGTCGCTTTTTCCAAGGACGGCGAGAGAATGGTAGGTCAGGTAGCAAAGCGCCAGGCAATAACCAACCCCGACAGGACTATAAGCTCGATAAAGAGAGATATGGGTACAGACAGAAAGGTAGCTATAGACGGCAAGAGCTATACTCCCCAGGAAATATCCGCAATGATACTTCAGAAGCTCAAGACCGAAGCGGAGAATTATCTCGGAACCACCGTCAGCGAAGCTGTAATCACCGTTCCGGCATACTTCTCCGACGCACAGAGACAGGCGACCAAGGACGCCGGCAAGATAGCAGGTCTTGACGTTAAGAGAATAATCAACGAGCCGACAGCCGCAGCTCTCGCATACGGCGTAGATAAGGAAAATGAGCAGAAGATACTCATATATGACCTCGGCGGCGGTACGTTCGACGTATCCGTGCTTGAGATAGCGGACGGAGTTATAGAAGTCCTCGCAACTGCCGGAAACAACAGACTCGGCGGCGACGACTTCGACGAGAGAATAATGAATTATATGGCAGATACCTTCCAGAAGAGCGACGGCATCGACCTCAGAAACGACAAGATGGCGCTCCAGAGACTCAAGGAAGCCGCAGAGAAGGCAAAGATAGAGCTTTCCGGAATGACCAGCACAAATATCAATCTTCCGTTTATAACGGCGGACGCAACCGGCCCGAAGCACTTTGATATGACTCTTACAAGAGCAAAGTTCGACGAGCTCACGGCAGACCTCGTGGAAAAGACCATGGGTCCGACAAAGCAGGCAATATCCGACGCCGGAATTTCTCCTTCTCAGATAGAAAAGGTCCTTCTCGTAGGCGGATCTTCAAGAATACCCGCCGTGCAGGAAGCAGTTAAGAAGTTTATAGGCAAAGAGCCGTTCAAGGGCATAAATCCCGATGAATGTGTCGCAATAGGCGCGGCTATCCAGGGCGGCGTTCTCAGCGACGAGGTCAAGGGCGTGCTCCTTCTCGACGTAACTCCGCTTTCACTCGGTATAGAGACGCTCGGCGGCGTATGCACCAAGATGATTGAGCGCAACACCACAATACCTGTAAAGAAGAGCCAGATATTCTCCACGGCGGCAGACAACCAGTCGTCCGTTGAGATACACGTTCTCCAGGGCGAGCGCGAAATGGCGGCAGGAAACACCACGCTCGGAAGATTCATACTCGACGGAATCCCGGCCGCTCCCAGAGGCGTTCCTCAGATAGAAGTAACCTTTGATATAGACGCAAACGGCATAGTAAACGTATCCGCTACCGATAAGGGCACCGGCAAGGAGCAGCATATCACCATAACCTCCTCTACAAACATGAGCAAAGAGGATATAGAAAAGGCAGTCAAGGACGCTGAAAAGTTTGCCGCAGAGGATAAGGCTCAGAAGGAAGCAGTAGACACAAAGAATCAGGCTGAAAGCCTCATATTCCAGACGGAAAAGACGCTCGGAGAGCTCGGCGACAAGGTCACCGAAGACGAGAAAAAGCCGATAAACGAAAAGCTCGAAGAGCTGAAAAAGGCAGTTAACGGCGGCACCACAGAGCAGATAAAGTCCGCAACAGAAGAGCTTCAGAAGGCGTTCTACGCAATAAGCGAAAAGCTTTATCAGCAGGCACAGGCTCAGCAGGGCGAAGATCCGAACATGGGCGGAAATCCCGGCGGTCAGTCAGGCCCCGCAAGCGGTGAGTTCACCGATAATGACAACAACTGATAAATGCCTGACAGCCGTACCGAAAGGCTCGGCTGTCAGTTCGCATAATTTCATTTTGCCAAAGAAAGGCATGGTCATTTGAGATATGGCAGAAAAAAGAGATTACTATGAGCTTCTTGGTATAGACAAGAGCGCGTCTGATGAAGAGATAAAAAAAGCCTACCGTCAGATGGCAAAAAAATATCACCCCGACCTCAATAAAGGGGACGCCTCAGCTGAGCAGATGTTCAAGGACGTGAACGAGGCGTACAGCGTACTTTCCGATCCTGAAAAAAAGGCGAGATACGACAGGTACGGTCATGCCGGAGTCGATCCGAGCTACGGCGCAGGCGGCGGTGGCTCAGGCTTTGGCGGAGCAGGCTTTGGCGGAATGGATTTTGACGTCTCTGACATCTTCTCGGGTATTTTCGGCGGATTCGGAGGCACTACCGGCCGTTCGAGAAATTCACCTATACGCGGCGAAGACAGGGAAGTGCGCATAAACATAACCTTTGAAGAAGCAGTTTTCGGATGCAAAAAGGATATAAAGTTCAGCCGCATAGAAAAGTGCACGGATTGCTCGGGCAGCGGCGCGGCGAAGGGTACAAGCCCGGAAACCTGCCCCAACTGTTCCGGCACCGGGCGAGTAAACTCTCAGACGAGGACGCCTTTCGGCGTAATGCAGACTCAGCGTACCTGTGACAGGTGCGGCGGCGCGGGTAAGATAATAAAAACGCCGTGTCCCACTTGCTCGGGCAAGGGAGTGGTCAGAAAGCAGAAGAACTTTACAGTAACCATTCCGGCAGGCATTGACAACGGGCAGAGCGTACCGCTCCGCGGTCAGGGCGACGCAGGCAGAAACGGCGGAGCAAACGGCGACGTATATGTAACCGTATCTGTCGGCAAGCACAAGATATTCAACCGCGACGGCATGAACATATACTATGACGTCCCGATATCCTTTACCGAAGCGGCACTCGGAGCAAAGATAAAGATACCGACTCTCGAGGGCACCGAGGACTACACTATTCCCGAGGGCACTCAGCCCGGAACGGTGTTCACGCTGAAAAACAGGGGAATCGCAGACGTCAACAACTCCGCAAGGCGCGGAAACCTCAGCTTCAGAGCGGTGGTAGAGGTGCCGAAAAACCTCTCGGCAAAGCAGAAAGAGCTGCTGAGCGAGTTTGCAGG
>CAJOMW010000051.1:0-8336 GCA_905235695.1 uncultured Clostridia bacterium
GGCGTATCTGTTTTTCACGAAAAACAAGAGCGGCACGGCAAAGACTTTTTCAAAGCAAGCGGTGCTTATGACTGCGGCGCTCGTCTGCTTTTTCCAAAGTACTTGAAAAAAAATAAATTACGTGGTATAATATACGCAGAAAAATTGCTTTGCAAGCAAGCGTTTTTGCTCATGGTGTTATATAAGCAGAAAGATTTGCACATGGTATTATAAGTGTAAGATAACTCCTTGAAAGGGTGATCCCATGCTTAAGAAAAATGAAGAGGTAAAAACTCTCATACTCGTTATAATGGAACATCTCGGAGAGCCGCAGGAGCCGGGCGACGTGATAAGTGCGGTGTGCGGCACCGATATGGCCGACATAAACGACGTATCCGACGCTTTTGAAGAAATGACCGGAGGCGGTCTTATTAAGGTGTTTAAGAACGGCGAAAAAGAGCTGTGCGCTCTCAGCGAAAATGCGCTTCACATTCTTCCGGAGCTTCGCTCGCTACTCTCAAGGGGAACCGCCGAGGAAGCGATAAGAAAAGCGGATCGCTTTTTCAACGCCGAGAAGAGCGGAACGCAGTACTATTCCAAAATAGAAAAGGCGGACGGCAAGTTTACGCTCTGCATAGGTGAGATGTCGGACGGAACGGAAAGGTGCAAGGTCTGCACGGTTTTTGACGACGAAAAGCAGGCGGTGCTCGCAAAGAAGCGCTTTGACGAGAACGAGGGGCATATAATCGGCACGATAAAGGCGCTCGTGACGGGAAACGCCGACTACATACCGTAAAATGGAGAAGCTGAAGATAAGCCGGGCTGTGCTCGTCGAGGGAAAATACGACAAGATGAAGCTTTCGGAGGTGCTCGACGCCGTTATCATAACAACGGACGGGTTTGCTGTTTTCAACAACGAGCAAAAGAAGGAAATGCTCCGAAGGATAGCGGAAGCAAGCGGTCTTGTGATACTTACGGACAGCGATCCGGCAGGATTTGTTATAAGAAACAAGCTGAAGGGTATATTGCCTAAAGACAAGGTTATAAACGTCTACGCCCCGGCAATTTTCGGAAAAGAGCCGAGAAAGAGAGAGCCGTCAAAGGCAGGGATCATCGGGGTTGAGGGAATCGACGCAAAGGTGCTTGCCGAAACCTTTGAGAGATACGGAGTAGTCTGTGAAAACAGCGGCAATGAACCTCAAAGAAAGGCATATACTAAGCTCGATCTCTACGAGGCCGGACTTTCCGGGCAGGCGGACAGCAGGCGTAAGCGGAGAGAATACTGCGAAAAGAACGGCTTGCCGCAAGAAATGACGGCAAACGCACTGCTCGAGGCGATAAATCTGCTGGGACTTGAGTTATAATTTGAATTGAACTCCCTCTTAAAGTCTTAAAAGAGCCTCAGCTCTTTAGCTCAAAACAAAGGCGCCTCAAAGGTGTCTTTATTTTTTGTCTATAATTTTACATTAAGTTAACGACTTATGCCATAAAGTATTATAATATATTATATATACTTAAATTGCGGCAAATTTTTCATCGAGGTACAAAACATGAACGACAGCATTTCATTAAAACTGCACACGCTCGTTATTTTCAGAAACATATTGAAAGATAACGTAATATCGAGTCTGCTCTCCCTCTCGGATGCAAGCAGCGGCGACAAGGTCGCTCTCGCTGACGCTTACAGCGCATTTGCCGCAAGCGTATACGAGGCAGGAGGCAACTTCTCACAGCATCTGTTGAAGTTAGTCCTTGAGGACGAAAACGTATATACCGACTCAATAATCAAGGGGTGCGGCGACGCTTCTCTTCTCGGCGCTCAGCTGAAAAATGAGCTTACATCTCTTTCGGAAATTGCGCTGTTTGACGGAAGCGAATACGCATCGGCTCTGCCGGGTACCGCTCTTGCGCACTGGAATACCGAAAAGATTGATTTTGCGTCTGTGTATACCGAGAGAATGAAGAACATATCAAAGACAGGCGTCGGCATATTTTCAAAATACAACGTATTCCTGCTCGACGAGACGGGCGCTCTCGTTCCCGTAAAGAATCCCGACACGCAGTCGCTCGAAGACCTGTACGGATACGAAGCAGAGAAGAAAAAGGTCATTGCGAACACTCTCGCACTGATAGAGGGGGGTCCGGCAAACAACGTCCTTCTCTACGGCGACGCCGGAACCGGAAAGAGCAGTACGGTCAAAGCTGTGGCAAACAGATACGCAGACAGCGGACTCAGGCTTATCGAAGTCAAAAAGAACAGGCTTCACCTCCTGCCCTCCCTTCTCGATGAGCTGTCCGAAAATCCTCTTAAATTCATTCTCTTTATAGACGACCTCACCTTTGCGAGCGACGATAAGGATTTTACCGCACTAAAAGCAATCCTCGAGGGCGGAGTAAATTCGAGGGGAAGCAACGTGCTCATATACGCCACCACCAACCACCGCCATCTTGTCAGGGAAACATCGTCCGACAGAGTCGGCGACGAGATAAGCATAGGCGACAAGCTGCAGGAAACGCTCAGCCTTTCCGCACGTTTCGGACTTATAATCACGTTCCTGCGCCCCGACAAGGAGCTGTACACCGACATAGTATGCCGTCTTGCTGACAAGGCAGGAATAGTTATGGACAGAGACACGCTTATAACAATGGCGGAAGCGCATGCGATAAGGAGCGGCGGAAGAAATCCGAGGACGGCAAAGCAATTTATAGATCTTCTGTCATCCGAGGTTTTATAAGCTGTTCTGTCTGAATAAAATGTATTATTCGGCAGAAAATATACTTTGCACTTCTGCCTTATGAACATCTACCGGAAAGCCTAACTCATCTCTTTTTGGCTTATCCGAAGGAAGGAACGGTCATAATCATGCTGAAAACAGCACTATATATTTTACTCGGCATATTCATGTTCGGGATAATCATATTTATCCACGAGCTCGGGCATTTTCTGACGGCAAAAGCTTTCAAGGTCGGAATAAACGAATTTGCCATAGGCATGGGGCCGAAATTGTTCTCCAAAAAGGGCAAGGACGGTGTTCTGTACTCTCTGAGGCTCATCCCAATGGGCGGATATGTAAGCATGGTCGGAGAGGACGAGGACTCGGACGACGAAAACGCTTTCTGCAACAAAAAGGTGTGGCAGAGGATAATAATTGTCGCGGCAGGCGCAGTTATGAATATCATTCTCGGGGTTTTGCTGATAGGACTTATAACCTGCTTTACGAAAGAAATATATTCCACTACGATAGAGGGCTTCAACGTAGTTGACGAGAACGGAGACTACGTATACTACGAAGAAATAAACGGGCTGAGAGTCGGCGACACGGTGCTGAAGGTCGGCAAAAGGAATATACACATACGCGAAGATTTGCTGTACGAAGTTATGATGCTTAGCGATGAGGAGACCGATATAACCGTCCTGAGGGACGGCGAAATGACGGTAGTTCCCGGTATAAAGTTCCACACGATTACCGAGAACGGCATAACTCTCGGAAACGCCGGATATATACGCATGACAAAGCTCGACAAGAATATCATTACGGTTACAAAGCAGGCGATATACGAGTCTGCCGCAACTCTGAAAATGCTCTGGGCGACTATTGTCAACACCGTAAAAGGAAAATACGGCACGAAGGCGCTTTCCGGACCGGTCGGAGTTATAGAGCAGGTACAGGAGACCGCGTCTTACGGATTTGATTCGCTTGTGTTTTTAATGGCGATAATCACGCTGAACGTCGGGATATTCAATCTTCTCCCCCTTCCCGCCCTCGACGGCGGAAGGCTGTTCTTCATGCTTATAGAGCTGATAATTGGCAGACCGGTAAATCCGAAATACGAGGGTTACGTCCACGCTGTGGGAATGATACTTCTCTTAGGACTGATGGTATTCGTTACGTACAATGACATAGTACGTATTTTTACAAAATAATGCAGAAAGGCGATATTCTATGGAAAGAAGAAAAAGCCGCGAAGTCAAAATCGGAAACGTAAAAATAGGCGCCGGTAATCCCATTGCCGTCCAGTCCATGACGTTCACAAAGACGTCGGACAAAGAAGCTACGCTGAGGCAGATAAAGCAGCTCGAGGAGGCAGGCTGTGATATAGTGCGCTTTTCGGTGCCGGACGAGGACTGCGCAAAGAGCGTGCCCTATCTGAAGGAGCACGCAAATATACCGCTCGTAGCGGACATACACTTCAACTACCGTCTCGCGCTGAAGTGTGCGGAATACGGGATAGACAAGATAAGGATAAATCCCGGCAATATAGGGGACGACGACAGAGTCAGGGCTGTGGCGGACGAGTGCAGGAAGCGAAACATTCCCATACGCATAGGCGTAAACGGCGGCTCGCTCGAAAAGCACATTCTCGCAAAATACGGCTCTCCCACCCCCGAAGCTCTCTGCGAGAGCGCACTTTACCACGTTTCCCTGCTCGAAAAATTTGATTTTCACGACATAGTCGTCTCGATAAAGTCATCAGACGTACATACTACGATAGAAGCGAACAGGCTGTTTGCAGAGAGGACTGATTATCCTTTGCATCTCGGCGTCACCGAAGCCGGAACAGAGCGTATGGGGCTGATAAAGTCAAGCATAGGTCTCGGCTCTCTGCTCTCGGACGGAATAGGCGACACGATGAGGGTATCGCTGTCGGACGACGTGGTAAAGGAAGTAAATGCGGCGAAGGATATACTCTCGGCGCTGGGACTTAGGCGAGGTGTGCGCGTCATATCCTGCCCTACCTGCTCGAGGTGCAATATAAACGTCTTTGAGAACGCAAAAAAGATAGAAGAGATATTCCGCGGAAAAGACATGGATCTCAGCATTGCGGTAATGGGCTGTGCGGTAAACGGTCCGGGCGAAGCGAGAGAGGCGGACATAGGCGTTGCCGGAGGTGACGGCTCCGCTCTGCTCTTCCGCCATGGAGAAATAGTCGGGAGCATAGACGCGGACAAGATATTCGAGGTGCTCGTTTCCGAAGCGGAAAAGATTGCCGAGGCTAAAAAAGCAGAAATTTAAGACTTATTTCTTAAGTAAAGTTTTTGGGACGCTGCTTATGTTACAATTTCCAAAAACATACAAAGGAGATACAAATGCCAGCAAAAAGCTTTTGTGAAAAATTCGGGAAATACGAGAACACGAAAGAGAAATAACCGACAAAATACTCGATTTCAGCGCCAAAGTCGACGTTGACAAGCGAATGATAATGGTAAAGGCCGATATAGACGGCTATGTGCACTTCTCTGAGCTTGAAAAGATAGAACGGCACATAGGAGAGGCGTATGAGCTCAGCTACATGGAGATATATCCCTCGTTCAAGAACGTGGAATTCAATCTCGGATACATGGATCACGTCTTTTACGAGCTTGCAAGACTTACGGCGCTCGGCAAGGGCTTCTTCAACGGCGCAGAGGCGTCTCTTGAGGGAGCGGAAATATCTGCCGAGGGAAACGTCATGTCCATCTCCCTTAAAAAGGGCGGCAAGAGGCTGCTCCTTGCCGGAAAGTGCGACGAGCTGATATCAAACGTAATTTATGACCTGTTCGGAGTCAGGTATGAAATAGATTTTTGCGGAGTAACTGTATTTGACGAAGACGATTACATCGAGCCGCCTCTGCCGGAAATAACCATACCGCTGACTCGCAGAGAAAAGGAAGAAGCGGCGGTGCAGGAGGCAAAAGCTGCGCTCGGCTACGTATCCAACACGGAAGCGGTCGTGGAGATTGACCCTGAAAATGCGACGGTAAAATCCGGAAACATGGTATTCGACATTTCCGAGATGGAGACAATATACAAGCAAATAAAGAGCTTAGCCGTAACGCCTATAAGGAACATCTCGCAGGACACCTCGTTCACTATATGCGGAGAGGTGTTCTCATATCAGAAAAAGCTGACAAAAAGCGGGAAAAATTACATAGTCTCTTTCTATATTACGGACAACGACGCTTCGGCAGTTGTAAAATTCATATATGACTCGGACATGGACGAGGAATATGAAAAGATCAAAGACGGCGCTTCCATAATGCTGAGAGGCACTCTGCAAATGAACAAGTTCGACAATGCGCTCGTTATAAAGCCGCTCGGCATAGCCATGATAAAGCGGATAATGCGCACCGATAACGCCGAGGAAAAGCGTGTGGAGCTGCATCTTCACACCACTCTTTCCACAATGGACTCCACCTTCTCGCCCGAGGACGTCGTAAAGACCATATCGAGGTTCGGTCACAAGGCAGTCGCCGTCACCGACCACGGAAATCTCCAGGCGTTCCCCGAAATAATGACCGCCGCCGAAAAGGCAAAGGCGGACTTCAAGATAATATACGGTATGGAAGCGTATTTCGTCGACGACACCGCAACGGCTGTATTCGGGGATAAAAATGCGGATATAGAAAATGACACGTTCTGCGTATTTGACATAGAGACGACAGGTCTTTCCGTAAAGGACTGCGCAATAACGGAAATAGGTGCGGTACTTTTCAAAAAGGGCGAAGTGCTCGACGTTTATAAGACGTTTGTAAATCCCCACATGGAGATAAGCGAGAAAATAGTGGGGCTGACGGGGATAACCAACGAAATGGTGGCGGATGCGCCGGATATTTCCGAAGTTCTGCCTGATTTTCTGAAATTTGCCGGAGACAGTCTGTTCGTCGCTCACAATGCAACGTTCGACATAGGCTTTATCAGAGCCGCCTGCGAAAAGTGCGGCATAGCATTCGATCCCACTTTTATAGACACCGTTGCCGTATCGAGATACGTCAATAAGGATCTCTCAAAGCACAACCTCGACGCACTCGCAAAGTATTTTGACCTCGGAGACTTCAATCACCACAGGGCGTTTGAAGACGCTCATATGCTCGCACTTATATACGGAAAGCTCTGCCAAAAGCTCGTGGCGGAAGGCATCAAATCGGTTGATCAGCTCAGAAACAACATGAGCGGAAGCTGTGATCCCAAAAAGATAAAGACGTATCATCAGATAATCCTCGTAAAGAATCAGACAGGGCTTAAAAATCTGTACAAGCTCGTTTCGTTCTCGTATCTCGACTACTACCACCGCTTTCCCAGAATACCCAAGACCGTGCTCGAGCAGTACAGGGACGGTCTGATAATCGGCTCTGCGTGCGAAGCGGGAGAGCTGTATCAGGCAATTCTCACGGGAAGACCGCACAGCGAGCTTGTTGAAATGGCAAAGTTCTACGACTATCTTGAAATACAGCCGCTCGGAAACAATCAATTCATGATTGACAACGGCACGGTAGCCGGCAGGCAGGCGCTCATAGATATAAACAAGGCTATAATACAGCTCGGCGACGAACTCGGTATACCGGTAGTCGCAACAGGCGATGTACACTTCAACGAGCCGAGCGATGAAATATTCCGTCATATACTTCTCGCAGGGCAAAAGTATTCCGATGCGGACAGGCACGTACCTCTCTACATGAGAACTACCGAAGAAATGCTCGCGGAATTTGACTATCTCGAACCCGAAAAGGCGTATGAAATAGTCGTCACCAATACAAACAAAATAGCCGATATGGTCGAAAAGATAAGACCTATACCGCCCGGCTCCTACCCTCCCCACATGGACGGAGCGGAAGAAGAGCTGACCTCGAGCTGCTACGCAAGGGCAAAGGAGCTTTACGGAGATCCGCTGCCGGAGGTCGTCGAGACGAGGCTGAAGAGAGAGCTGTCGCCTATCATTGACAACGGCTTTGCGGTTTTGTACGTAATTGCGAGAAGGCTGATAAAATACAGCGAGGATCTCGGATATCTCGTCGGCTCAAGAGGCTCGGTCGGCTCGTCTTTCGTTGCGACGATGGCAGGCATTTCCGAAGTCAATCCCCTTCCGCCGCATTACAGGTGTCCGAAATGCCTCCACTCTGAATTTATAACGGACGGCTCGGTCGGCTCGGGCTTTGACATACCGCCTAAAGACTGCCCCGAATGCGGCACGCCGATGATAGGCGACGGACACGACATACCTTTTGAGACCTTCCTCGGTTTCAAGGGGGACAAGTCTCCCGATATCGATCTGAACTTCTCCGGAGACGTACAGGGCAAGGTGCACAAGTACACGGAAGTGCTCTTCGGAGCGGAGAACGTTTTTAGAGCCGGCACTCTCGGCACAGTCGCCGAAAAGAATGCATACGGATACGTAATGAAATACCTCGAGGAGAGAGGTATTACTCTTAACAAGGCTGAGGAACAGCGTTTGACTAACGGATGTACGGGCGTTAAGAGAACCACCGGTCAGCACCCCGGCGGAATAATCGTCGTTCCAAAGGAGTACGACGTCTACGACTTCACGCCGGTACAGCATCCCGCCGACGATCCTAAGAGCGATATAGTAACCACGCACTT
>CAJOMW010000051.1:8356-15458 GCA_905235695.1 uncultured Clostridia bacterium
GATACCATTCTGAAGCTCGACCTTCTCGGTCACGATGTCCCGACAAAGTATAAGATGATGGAAAAGTATTCGGGACTAAACGTACTTGACCTTCCCATGAACGATCCGGATGTCATGGAGCTATTCATATCCACTAAGTCTCTCGGAGTTTCGCCTGAGGACATAGGAAGCGAGGTAGGCACCTTCGGTCTCCCGGAGTTCGGCACAAACTTCGTTCGCGGAATGATAAAGGAGTCTAAGCCCAAAAACTTTACAGACCTGTTGCAGATATCCGGACTTTCACACGGTACAGACGTATGGCTCGGCAACGCTCAGGAGCTTATTAAAAACAGCACCTGCACGATATCAGAAGTCATAGGAACACGTGACTCGATAATGGTCTACCTCATGCACAAGGGGCTTGAGCCGTCGCTTGCGTTCAAGATAATGGAGATAACCCGTAAGGGCAAGGCAAAAAAGGAGCTGACGCCGGAAATGGTGGCGGAAATGAAGGCTCACGACGTCCCCGACTGGTACATAGACAGCTGTTTCAAGATTCAGTATATGTTCCCCAAAGCTCATGCGGCGGCCTACGTTATGTCGGCGCTGAGGCTCGGATGGTTCAAGGTACATATGCCGCAGGTATTTTACTCGGCGTTCCTGTCGGTAGCTCCGGGAGGATTCGACGCCGAAATCGTGACGCAGGGCAAGGCGCATATAGTCCGGGTTTTGCGCGAAATTGAGGGCAAGGGCAAAGAGGCGTCTCAGAAAGAGACCGACATGGTAGCAACCCTTCAGATGTGCAACGAGGCATACGCTCGCGGCTTTGTCTTTTTAAAGCCGGATCTTAAAAAATCTCACAGCTTCCACTTCCAGCCCGAGGGCGAAAACGGCATAAGATGCCCGTTCTCATCAATGGGCGGACTCGGTGAAGCGGCGGCGGAGAGCATATACGAAGCCTGCAGGGATACAGATATAATATCCATAGAAGACCTCAGGACAAAGGCTCAGATATCAAAGGCGGTAATAGAGATACTGAGGAAAAACGGAGTGCTCGACGGCCTAAGCGACACAAATCAGCTCACGATGTTCGACGGCGACTCCACGTTTTCAAAGAGAGCCGCAGAGCCTTCCCCTGCAAAAGACGAGAAGAAGTCCGCCAAAAAGAGCGATGACAACGACAGTCAAAATGACGATACCTTGCAGCTTTCCATGTTCTGATATCAAGGAGGTCAAAATGAAAGCCTATCTTCCGGGCGTCATAAGCGACGCCGAAAAAGTTCTGTTTGAAAAAAGAGAGGCGGATCCGCTTGATCTGATGAAAAAGGCGGCGGCCGAAGTATACAAAAACATCAGCGACCTGCTGAGGCGCTTTGACGCCATAACCGTTCTCTGCGGCAAGGGAAACAACGCCGGCGACGGCTATGAGCTTGCCCGCCTTCTTAAAAGAGACGGCTTCAACGTCTGCTGTATCGCGGCGCTCGGCGTTATGCCTGCAACGGACATTGCAAAGGACAGGTACAACGCTTTTGTTGAGGCAGGCGGAAAGGTAGAGTACGACGAAAATGCGGCTAAGGACATAATCGCAATGTCGGACGTCATATTTGACGCTGTTTTCGGTATTGGCTTCAAGGGAAGCATCGAAAAAGGCAGCGCACTGTATGAGCTTATAGACACGGCAAACCGCTCGAGAGGAAAACGCATCGCAATTGACGTTCCGAGCGGCATCAACCCATCTGACGGCTCGGTCGGCGGAGCGGCGTTTCTCGCCGACACAACCGTGACGATAACTGCGGTAAAGGCAGGTATGCTGTCATATCCGGCAAAGCTCTTCTGCGGAAATATTGAGACTGCCGATATAGGAATATCTTCAGAGCTTCTCGACTCTTACGAAAACCCCTGCGTCGTTCCCGACGACAGGTACGTAAAAAGAGTTCTGAAAAAGAGAATCACTGTTTCAAACAAGGGTGACTACGGAAAACTGCTTTGCGTATGCGGAAGCGAATACATGACGGGTGCGGCTGTTCTCAGCACGGGAGCAGCTCTTCGAGCAGGGACCGGCCTTGTCACTCTCGCCTCCGAAGAATCCGTTATAAGGTGTGCGCAGAGCCACCTTCTTGAACCGATATACATTCCTCTAAGCCTTGAAGACGAAAGAGAAACGGACACATTTTTGCAGTCCGTATCAAAGTACAGCTCCATTCTCATCGGATGCGGTCTCGGACAGAGTGAAAAAAAGAGAAAAGCGCTTGAATATATAATAAAAAATGCAGATGCGCAGTTAATTATCGATGCGGATGGAATAAATATGCTTGCCGATAATATAAATGTATTAAAGGAAGCAAAAAAAGCGCCGATAATAACTCCGCACCCCGGCGAATTTTCGAGAATAAGCGGACTTGACGTCGGATATATAAACGACAACCGCATAAGCTGCGCTGTCGGCTTTTCAAAGGAATACGGCTGTATCACCGTTCTGAAGGGTGCCGGGACTATAACAGCATCGCCTGACGGAAGATTTGCCGTCAACACATCCGGCAACGCAGGACTTGCAAAGGGCGGAAGCGGAGACGTGCTCGCAGGACTTATAGCCGGACTTTGCGCCTGCTCCGGAGCCTCGCCTTACGAATGCGCCGCTGTCGGCGTGTACCTGCACGGCAGGGCAGCCGATATTCTCAGAGAGAAGTATTCCGAATACGGACTTTTGCCGTCGGATCTATCGGAGGAATTTGCAAAGCTGCTTCCTTAAAAATTTACGGAGGTCTTTGCATGAAAAAATCCATATTTCCGAAATTCTTATCCGTGGCTTTGGCTCTTTTTATCCTCTCGCTGTTTCTTACCTCGTGCGGTCTGTCATCAAACGGCAAAAAGGAGCTTATCGGGACGATGTTCCGCGGATATACGGCTGATGCCGAATATCTCTTTGAGGTTGACGGGCAGTCGGTCGCCGGAACGGCGCGCATCACAAAAGACGAGAATATCCGCATAGATATAACCGCCCCCGAGCCGTATACCGGCATATGCATACTCTCGGACGCCAACGACTCTGCGTCTATCATCAGCATTTCATATTCGGGGATAAAGGCGGACGTGCCGAAAAGCGCTCTCGATAAAATGAGTCTCGTTCTCACCATCTTTGGCGACACGGCTCTTGACGCAATAGACAAAGCACCTTCAAAGAGCTTTGTGCGATGCGAAGAGACCTACTCTCTTGAAGGGCTCGGAGATACGGAGCCTTATGAAGTCGGATTTTCGGTCGGAGATATTGATTACATATACGTATACGACAGCGTTACGGGCGCGCCGATAGACCTTGTTGCCAAAAGCGGCGGAAACGCAGTTGAAATAAAGATAAGAAAATTAAAGACGGTGCAGTAAGCGCCGACTGTAAAGGAATGGTCAAATAAATGAAATTCATTGACGTCAGAAAAAACAGAGCCGAGATAGACCTTGAGGCGATAGCGCACAATTTCAGATATACGAGGGAAATATCGGGCGGAGCGAGAGTCTGCGCCGTAGTGAAGGCAGACGCATACGGTCACGGCGCGATAAAGGTCGCGCAAAGGCTCATGGACGAGGGCTGCGACTTCTTTGCCGTTGCGAATATAAACGAAGCGCTTGAGCTTCGTGACGGCGGTATCAAGGGCACTATCCTCATTCTCGGGTACGTTCTCGACGCTTACCTCGGATACGCTATTGAAAATGACGTTTCGCTTGCGTTAGACGATCCGTCACACCTCAAAAGGATAATAGAAATTTCCGGCGGCAGACCGGTCAGGGTACATATAAAGCTCGACACGGGCATGAACCGCACGGGATTTGACGCAAAGCACTACGTCATCTCCCCCGCTCTCAAAGAGGCGGTAAAGCTGATAAAGGAAAATGACAACATAATCGTCGAGGGGCTGTTCTCTCACTTTGCGGCATCGGACGATGCGGAAAAGGAAGCGTTCACGAAAGCGCAGTATGAGAGATTCGTAAATACGGCAAAGGCACTCGAAGAAATGGGTATATATCCCGAAATCAAGCATATATGCAACAGTGCAAGCATACTGAGATACAAGGATATGCACCAAAGCGGCGTGAGAATGGGTATTTCCCTCTACGGCTGCACCGTCGGAGACGATAATTACAGTCCTGCAATGCAGTTCAAGACGGTAATAGTAAACACTCACGAGCTGAAAACCGGTGACAAGGTCGGCTACGGCATGACCTACACTGCTGACAGAGACATGAAAATAGCCGTCATAGGGGCCGGATATGCAGACGGCTTGAAGAGGTGCCTTTCGGGAGGCGTCGGCGAGGTTCTGTGCCACGGAAAAAGGGCAAAGATAGTTGGCAGGGTGTGCATGGACATGACTATGATAGATATAAGCGACATTCCCGAAGCAAAGGTAGGCGACGATGTGACGCTGTTCGGCGAGGATAACGGTGCTTACCTCTCGGCGGACGAAGTTGCAAAGTGGGCAGGAACCATTTCTTATGAGATACTATGTGCGGTGTCAAAGAGGATTCCGAGAATATATAAATAAACGTGATATTAAATAAATTTGCGGCAGCCTTTCGGCTGCCGCATTGCTGTTTTATAACACTTTTGAAAGGAAATCTTTGAGTCGCGGAGACTTCGGATGTTCAAATATCTCTTCCGGCGTCCCCTGCTCAACTATCTTTCCGCCGTCCATAAATATTATTCTGTTAGCAACTTCCCTTGCAAAGCCCATTTCATGCGTGACTACCGCCATGGTCATGCCCTCTTTTGCGAGGGTGCGCATGAGGTCAAGCACCTCTCCTACCATTTCCGGATCGAGTGCGCTCGTCGGCTCGTCGAAGAGCATTACCTCGGGCATCATGCACAGTGCGCGGACTATCGCTATTCTCTGCTTTTGTCCGCCAGAAAGCTGTGAGGGGTACGCTTCCGCTCTGTCGGCAAGTCCGACCTTTGTCAAAAGTCCCATCGCCCTTTCCTCGGCTTCGTTCTTGGAAAGCTTCAGCAGCTTTTGAGGCGCAAGAGTCATGTTTTCGATTATTGTCTTATGCGGAAACAGATTGAAGTGCTGGAATACCATGCCCATCTTCTGACGGTGGCGGTTTATATTTACGGATTTGTCGGCGATATTTATGCCGTCAAGGTATATTTCGCCGGACGTAGGCACCTCAAGCAGGTTCAGAGAGCGGAGAAAAGTTGATTTTCCTGAGCCCGACGGACCGATTATAACCACAACTTCGCCGCTGTATATCTCAAGGTCAATGCCGTCGAGAGCCTTTATTTCTTCACCCTTGTAGTATTTTTTCAGGTCATGGACCTTTATGAGAACATTGTTATCTGTCACTGTTTCTGAGCCTCCTTTCGAGCTTTCCGAGAAGGGACGTAAGGAGCATTACTATCGCGAGGTATACAAGTGCTATCGCTATGAAGGGCATAAATGCCTGATAGGTTTTAGACTGTATAAGTATCGCCGCCTTCGTGAGGTCTACTAGTCCTATAACCGTAACTATCGACGTCTCCTTGACGAGTGCGATAAGCTCATTTACAAGTGCGGGAAGGATGTTCTTCAGTGCCTGCGGAATAATTATGTACCACATGGTCTGTATGTAGTTGAAGCCGAGGCTTCTGCCTGCCTCCATCTGTCCTTTGTCGATAGACATTATTCCGCTTCGGACTATCTCGGAAACGTAAGCACCCGAGTTTATACCGAAAGCGAGAATCGCTACGCCCTCCTGATTTCTCGTGCCGGCAAATATTACGAAATACATTATCAGAAGCTGTACCATCATAGGAGTTCCCCTTATGACTGTGGTGTACAACTTGCATATAGCGTTCAGAATATTGAGAAAGACGTTCTTTCTTCTATCGTCCATCTGATCGTGCAGCGATCTGACTACCGCCACCAGTATTCCGAGGACAAGACCGATAACGAGCGCTCCGAGAGTCAGCTTTATCGTAACTCCGAGCCCTTTCAGATACGAGAGCCAGCGGTCGCCTTCAACAAAGCTCTGATAAAAGTCTTTTTGAAGGTTTGCCCAAAAATCCATGTTTTTCCTCCATCTGCTGTTCTAATTAAAAGGGGGCGGTTACTACCGCCCCCAAAACGGATAAAATTTATCAGTCAGCGTTTATGTACTTGTCAACTATTGTCTTAACCGTTCCGTCCGCAATGAGTTCATCGATAGCGGAGTTAATTGCCGCATAGAGCTCGGGGTTATCCTTGGATACGCCTATGGCATAGTCCTCGGTAACGTATTCGGTTTCGAGTATCTTAAGACCTTCGTTTGCTGCAACGAAAGACTTAGCGGGCTCGTTGTCTATAACTATGCAGTCAACGCTTCCGGAAAGGAGAGCCTGAACTGCGATAGCGCCGTTGGAATAAGCGACTACGTTTTCTTCTCCGTAATCGTCGGAGCAGTAGATATAGCCGGTAGTACCTTCCTGAGTACCGATTATTTTGCCTTCGAGGTCGTCGATGGAAGCTATATCGGAATCTTCGGTAACTATAACTACCTGTACGCCCTTAGCGTAGCTGGTGGTGAAGTCTATGTTCTTCTTTCTCTCTTCGTTTACGGTAAGACCTGCCATTGCTATGTCGTCCTTACCGGTCTGAACGGAAGTTACAACAGAGGTGAAGTCCATGTCGTCGACTACGAGCTCGAGTCCGAGCTTACCTGCTATAGCGGTTGCTATTTCAACGTCGATGCCCTCGTATCCGCTTCCGTCGTCCTTGGTCATTTCATAAGGCGGGAACGCTGCGTTGGTCGCCATGTAGAGCTTTCCGCTCTCAACGGTCTTTATTGCCGAGGTTTCTTCCTTCTTTGTGCATCCTGCGAACATACAAGCAGCCATGAGAACTGCAAGCACTACTGCTAAAATCTTTTTCATTTTCGTTTTCCTCCAATTTATAAGTAGAAAAATTTAGCATAGTAATTTTATCACCGAGATGAATATTTGTCAAGGGTTTTTGAAAATTTAGCGATAAATATGCAAATTATTCAGTGTTTTATGCAAGCAGTTATTAAAAAACATCAAATCTCTTAATAAATTTTACAAATTTCTATACACTGTCTTTACTGAGTCCTGCCCGAGGATTTCTCTGAGAAGCGTCAGCATCGTCTCGTTTATCTGCACGGA